>JBEKEW010000037.1:0-9622 GCA_050013635.1 Thermoplasmata archaeon
CCGGACTTCGGAAACGGATGCTCGACCGACTGCTGGCCCTGACCGACTCCCAAGTGCGCCTTCAGGGGACGAAATGGACGAGGTCGAGGACCACACCGCAGTAACTACCGAAGTAGTACTAGCCCGGCGCCGTCGGCGCTCCGCTCTGGACCATCTCCATCAGCCCGATCCCGACGGCGAAGCCGCCGAGTGCGGCGACGGCCACGGTCACGAGCGAGGGGATCGGAACCGCAACCTCGACGTTGAACAAGGCGATGGGAAGCGGAGCGAGCAGCGAACCGAAGCCGGCGGCGACCCCCATCAACGGCCGCGTGGACCGTAGCGTGCGCAGGATCGCGACGGCGTCCACGATCACCACCAGCAGGAGCAGTCCCGCCACCGACCAGAGGTCCGTTACGAACCGTTCCAGCACGCCGCGTGGATCCGCTCGATCGGCGAACGGCGTGGTGAGGATGATCGTCCCGTTCGATGAGCTGGCCGAGTTCAGGGTGATCACGATCCCCGTCGCCGCGCCGGTCGATACGTAGACCGTGGAGAGGAGGATCAGCACCGCGGTGAACGCGTACCCCGGCTTGGTCGCGTTGAGCAAGACACCCCCGACCGGGACGCCGGTGAACGAGAACGTCCCCGCCGATCCCGTGAGGACGGGCGTGCTTTGGTTCGCCTCGTTCGTCAGGACGACTTGGGCGTCGACAACGGGGGAACCCGCCGGGTCGTAGACCCCTCCGCTCACCGTGTACGTGGCCGGTTGCTGGGCGGCGACTCCGAGGTACCCGAACGTGCCGACGAGGGCGGCGCACGCCACGAGCGAGACCATCAGGACGTACCCGGTGGCCCGACGACGACGCAGCCGCGGCGGCCGCGGCGGGATGTAGGTGGGATATAGGCCGGGGTAGATCTCCCAGCTGAAGAGGGGGGGCGGGTCACGGGGAAGCACGACCGGGACCGCGGCACGGCACTGCGGGCACGGGATCCATTGCGTGGGAGGCGCGGGCGCCGGGACGACCCCGAAGGTCGCGCCGCAGTGCGGACACCGGACCGACACCCCGCCCGCGGACATCCGGCACGGACGACCTCGCGGGGGGTCATATCGTTGCGTCGGGCGCTCGCGAAGCCGCACGTGCGGGTCGTGGGGATCGACGACGGCGCCTTCCAGCGGGAGGATCTCCGGGCCCCCGTCGCGGCGGTCACGGTCTCAGCTCCGCAGTACGTCGAATCGGTGGCGGTCGGATCGGTCGAGGTCGACGGGCGCGACGCGACCGAGCGGGTCATCGCTCTCGTGCGGACCACCGGACACCTCTCCGACCTGCGGGCCGCCCTCGTCGACGGGGTCGTCCTGGGTGGGTTCAACGTGCTCGACTTGGACCGGCTCTACCGCGAGCTGGGCCTTCCGATCGTCAGCGTGACACGCCGGGCCCCGGATTTCGAGCGCATCCGGGCCGCGCTCGTGAAGTGGTTCCCGCGGGACGCGCGCCGCCGCTTCGGGCTCGTACGCGCCCACCGCCTCTTCCGGGTACCCACTCTCGGCCGTCCGCTGTTCGCGAGCGCGGTCGGATGCCGGCAGGTCGATGCCCTCGCCCTGATCCACCGAACGACCGTCCGGGGGTTCTGGCCCGAGCCGCTCCGCCTCGCCCACATCGTCGCGTCGGCGGCCGGGGCCCGCGGAGCGGCGCGAGCCAAGGATTAAGGGGCGCGGGCCCGTACCGGCTCGGGGCCTGTAGCTTAGCTTGGATGAAGCACTGGCCTTCTAAGCCAGCAAACTCGGGTTCAAAGGTCCTGGGGCGAGGCCCGCCCGGGACGGAAGCTCCCGACAGGCCCGCTCCCTCCTCGGTAGGGCCGGTGCTCCACGAATCTCGGGGCCGCGGTGCGTGCGCCGCGCGATCCCCCTGCTCGATCGAGAGCCTTAGGAGGTGTTTCCCCGCCCGGGGGTCGCGGCGAGCTCGATGAGCGTGCTATAGATCGCTGCGATCCGCACGGCCATCGCATCGATCGAGGCGGTCGTGCGGACGAACCGAAGGGCGTTCTCGGCCATGCGCCGCCGCTCCGCGGGTTGGTCGACCAGCGCGACGATCGCTCGGGCCAGCTCCTCCGAGGTCCGGACCGAGACCCGCCGGCCCGTGACCCCGTCCTCGACGATCTCTGCGGGTCCGCCGACGTCCGGGCCGATGCACGTCGCCCCGCATGCCATCGCCTCCAGGATCCCGATGCTCGAGGTGTCGCTGGTCGATGGAAGGACGAAGATCGACGACTGCGCGAGCAGGGCCCCCTTCTCGGCCTCGTCGACCGGACCGACGTAGCGAACCCGGCGGGTGAGGCGCGGGTCGCCTGCGATGCGCTCGCGCACCGCCCCCTCCTCGGGCCCGGAACCCCCGACGATCGCCACCATGTCGGTCCGGCCCGTCGCCTCCGCCACGGCGTCGAGAAAGCGATGGATCCCCTTGTCCACCGTCAAGCGACCGAGGTAGGTGACGAGGGGACCCGCGGGGAGGCCGCATCGGGTCCTCCAGTCGGGAACGTTCAGGCCGGGGTGGAACGCGTCCAGATCGATGCCGTTCGGGACGATCTGCACCGGTCGGCGGAACGGTTTCGAGGCGCGCGCGAGGAGCGCCGATCGTGCCGCGACGGTGGGCGCGGTGGCGACGTCGCACCGCCAGTATAGGCCGAGGTTGTACCGCGACGCAATCCGGAAGAACGTGGGGATGAGGAACTTGGACGGGACGCAGTTCCGCATCTCGTACAGATTGGTGTGGAACGTCCCGACGAGGGGGGCACCCCGGTGTCGCGCGAGCAGGAAACCGGTGCTACCCACGAACCCCGGCGAGTGGACGTGGACGATGTCAGCGTCGGAGACGACCCGCTCGATCCGACGCCCCCAGAGCGGCATCACGGAGGAGAATACCGGTTGCGAGTACTGCGGATACAGCGGGACCCGGATCGATCGGAACCGGACGACCCGAACGCCGTCCTCGGTGTCCTCCCGGGTCGGTTCGCCGGGGGTCGCATGCGGCGCGTAGACGTGCACGTGGTGCCCCTGGCGAACGAGCGATCGAGCGAGCCCGTCGACGACGACGGCGACGCCATCGCGCGTCGGCAGGTAGGAGTCGGTGAAGAACGCGATCTCCATCGAGCTCGATCTCCGTGGAAGGATCACGCCTGCGTCGGGAACGCCCGTTGGATGCGCGTGAACTGCCGGAGATCGAACGATGTCCCGTCGATCGAGGCGACGACCGCGGAACCGGTCCGGCTCGCCTCTCCCGTCAACCAGAAGACGAACTGCACGGCGACCTCCGCCGACTCCCCCGCGAATAGGAACTCGAGCGCGTCGAGGTAGACGAGCGCACCGCCCGGCACGGCCATCGCCTCGTGCAACCGGCCGGCGATCTGGCCGAGTGGGATCGGCCGGGGGGACTCGCCGGGGGCCCCGGTCGAGGTCACGCCCAGCTCCACGCGTCGGGCGGTCGGGAGCTCGGGCAGAGGTGGGGGGTGCAACGAGACGATCAAGGTGCGAGGAAAGTCCTCGATGGCGGAGGCGACGAGCGCGATCGCTCGGGCCGGTTGGCGTTCGTTGACGAGATAGCTCTGGCGCGGCCCCACCCGGATCTTCCCGCCCGAGGGGGACCAACTGCGCGGGGGCGGAGGCCGGTTCCCGAACAGCACGTCCGCCCGGGGCCGGGGAGGCCCCAGCAGGCTCCGGCGCTTCAGATCGACCTCGTCCGAGACCCGCGCGAGCCGGCCCTGAACGAGGAGACGGAGCTCGGAGGCGGTGTACCCCTGGGAGACGTGCTGCAGGAGGTCCTTGAGGGCCGTTCGGATCCCCTCTCCGAACCCGTCGGCGTACGCGCGCGCGTGTTCCTCGTCCGCGGGCGGCTCCGCGCCGTCGCGCTCTTCCGACGGGGGCACCGGTTCGCTCACGCCGACGCCCGGCTCCGCCCGGGAGGCTTCGTCTCCGGAGGCGGGTCCCGAGATCCGCCCGGGGTCGGTCGGCGGTCCTGCTCGGTCGAGGGGGCGAACTTGTAGCCGTAGTGGATGACCCCCGCCCGTCCCTCCTCCCGGAGCTTGCGGAACATCGCGCGGACCGGCAGTCCGATCTTGACCTCGGCGGGATCGATGTCGACGACCTGTCCGGTAAGGAACGGCCCCTCCACCGTCTTCACCAGCGCGAGGACGTACGGGACCTGCATCTCGAACCCTTCGGCGGCGTCGTGGACGACGCTGAACGAGAAGACCTCCCCATCGCCCGAGAGCTGGAACGGCACCATCTTCCCGATCGATTGGCGATGGCGGGTGCAGGTCGGGCAGACGGAGCGGGGCGGGAAGTACACGCCGCTGCAGATCGAGCACTTCGAGCCGCCCAGATTGTAGCGCCGCGGCGTTTCGCGCCAGAAGCGTGCGATCGACATCGTTCCTCCCTCAGTTGGTCCTCTCCAGCAGGTGCACGACGCTCGTCGCTCCCGTTCCGCCGACGTCATGGGCGAGGGCGAGATTCGCTCCGGCGACCTGCCGGTCCTTCGCTTCGCCGCGCAGCTGACGGACCAGTTCGACGACCTGGGCGACGCCCACGGCCCCGAAGGGACGCCCCTGCGCCTTCAATCCTCCGGAGGTGTTCACCGTGAGGCGGCCGCCCGGGCCGAACTCGCCGGCGGCGAAGGCGGGCCCCGCGGAACCTTTCGCCACGAACCCGAGGTCTTCGAGCGCGATCAGGGCCGCGATCGAGTAGGCATCGTGGATCTCGGCGATCCGCACGTCCCGCGGCGCCCGCCGTGCCTGCTGAAACGCCCGTCGGGCCGCGACGGCCGTCGAGTCGAGCGTCGTGATCTCCCGTCGGTGGTGGACCGCCATCGTGTCGCATGCCACCTGGCTCGCGGCGATGCGGACGGGAGTGTCGGTGTACGTTCGGGCGACCTCCATCGGACCGAGCACGACCGCCGCCGCGCCGTCGGAGAGGGGGGCGCAGTCGAGCACGCCGAGCGGTTCGGCCACGGGGGTGGCTCCGAGGACCTGCTCGAGCGTGATCCGGTTGCGGAAGTGCGCGTTCGGATTCTTCGTCGCCATCTCGTGGTCCTGGACGGTCACCTGGGCGAACTCCTCGCGCTTGGTCCCGTACTGGTGCATGTGACGTCGCGCAATGAGGGCCCAGAGCGACGGAAGGGTCGCGCCGAAGACGATCTCCCATTCGTGGTCCGCGGCCGAGTCGGTGATCTGGTTGCCGGTGACGTCGGGGACGTCCGTCAGCTTCTCCGCGCCGCCGACGACCACGAAGTCGTACAGTCCGCTCGCCACCGCGAGGTATCCCTGGTGGAGGGCGAGCGCCCCCGAGGCCCCCCCGCCTTCGACGCGGACGGCCGGGAGGTTGCGGTTGCTGAGCCCGGCGTAGTCGAGGATCAGCGGGGCGATGTGCTCTTGGGCGACCAGTCGACCGGATGCCATGTTGCCGAGGAAGAGGCCCTGGAGCTGCTCGGATTGGAGCTTCGCGTCGACCAGCGCCTGCAAGCCCGCCTCGATCCCGATCTCCCGGAACGATCGATCCCACAGCTCTCCGAACTTCGTTTGCCCGACTCCCAGGACAGCGACCTCGCGCATCGTCACTCGCCTCCCATCCGGATCTTGCCGCGGAACTTCGCGTAGATGCCGTACGGAAGCTCCACGCCCTGGTCGATGTATTCCTGCACCGGGCGTCCGAAGGAGCGATTGAATCGCACGATCTCCTCCGTCGTTTCGAGATCGAAGGCGTCGCTGCCGGCGCCCGAGCCGTACCCGACCATCAGGATCCGCTCGTGGGGCTTCGCGTAGTCGAGGACATTGGCGAGCCCGATCAGCGCCGCCGCCGAATAGGTGTTGCCGATGTACGGGGTGACGAGTCCGTAACGCATCTGCTCTCCGGTGAACCCCATCTGCTTGCCGACGCGCTGAGGGAACTTTCCGTTCGGCTGGTGGAAGACCACGTGCGCGTAATCCGACGGCGTGGTGCCGACCACCTCCATCAGCTGGCGGCCGCACTCGCTCACGTGCCGGAAGTACGCCGGCTCGCCCGTGAACCGGCCCCCATGGCTGGGGTAGCGCTCCCCTTCTCTCCGCCAGAAGTCGGGCGTGTCGGTCGTGTAGGAGAGGGTGTGACGCACGGAGGCGATGACGCGCTCCCGTCCGATCACGAACGCGGCGCCTCCCGCGCTCGCGCTGTACTCCAACGCGTCACCGGGGGCGCCCTGGGACGTGTCCGAGCCGATCGCGACGCCGTAGCGGACCATCCGGGACTCGACGAGCCCGAGGCAGGTCTGGATCGCGGCGGTCCCCGCCTTGCAGGCGAATTCGAAGTCGGCCGCGGTGAGGTTCGGGGTCGCCCCGACCGCCTGCGCCACGACCGTCGCGGTCGGCTTGACGGCGTACGGGTGGGACTCCGATCCAACGTAGAGCGCGCCGATCTGCTGGGGGTCGATCGCGCCGCGGACCAGGGCGGTTCGAAGGGCCTCCGTCGAGATCGTGATCGTGTCCTCGTCCGGTCCGGGGACGCTCTTGCGGCGGACGTCGAGCCCCTGGCCGATGCTCGCCCCGTCGACCCCCCATACCTTTCCGATCTCGGTCGGCGTGATCCGGTACCGCGGGACGTAGGCTCCGTAGCTCACGATTCCTGCTTCCATGTTGATTGATCTCCGTCCGTTACAGCTCCTCCAAGCGCTCGATGATCGCGGCGGCGGGGAGCGCGGTGGTGAGGAGCGGGATGTTCTCGACCTCGCTGAGGCGGATCGCGAGTGGGTCGATGCGCCCGGGGTTGGCGAAGACGACCGCGGTCGGCTTCAGCGGGTGGGCCCGGATCGCGACCATCGGCGATCGTCCGTAGCGGACGTTCGCGAAGATGAGCGCTCGTTGGGTGGTCCAGCCGTACACCTCCATGTAGTGCGCGGCGTCGATCGATAGGATCGCCCGAGGCGCGTCCAAGAGCGTGTAGCCATGGATGTCGCGGCCGAGCCCTACCCGTCCGACCGCCCGCGCCTCGAGCCGTTCGGCGAACGTCTTCAATGGCACCGCGACGGAGAACTCCCGCATCCCGAGGATCCCCTCCGAGTGCGGTCGGGAACCGAGTCGCTGCCCGACCCGGTTGCCGGTGTGGGTGTCGAGGTCGACGAGCCCCTGGACGTACCGCCGGATGAACCCCGCCCCGGGGCTCGCCCGCCGCTCGGACTCGTAATCGCTGATCACCGAGGGGACCGTGTCGAGGTGCCGCGCGAGGTCCCGCTGGCTGATCTCGAAATCCTCCCGCCACTTGCGGAGCGTCCGACCCGGATGCGCCGAGAGGACGACCTCTCCGGCGATCTTCTCGCGAAGCTCGGCGTCCATTCCTCGCTCGAGGAGGGACGGGGTATAAATCGGTAGCTCTGGTGTCGTCTCTCCTATCGTCATATGTCGAACGTCCGGAAGGATCCGATGAGGGGAAGTGGACCGGGCGAGAATCTCCGGAGCGGTCGATGATTCCCGCTCCCTTTGAACTCGCGGCCTCTACCTTGCCAAGGTAGCGATCTTCCGCTGATCTACCGGCCCACGGAGACAACCGAGGCGGAGCGCGCCATAAGCCCTTTCCCGCCCACTCGGCGTATGCGGTTCGAGAAACTCGTGGGGGCGCCGCCCGACCCCCGTCCGAACACACCCGGGTCGACCGGCGTCACTTGCGGCTGAACACCGCGAGCATCGCCGGGAAGTAGAACAGCCGGATCACGAACGTGTCGATGACGAGCGAGATCGCGAAGGCGATACCGATCTGTTCGAGGAAGCTGATCGGCTGGAGCCCGAGGGAGCCGAGCGAGACGGCGAGGATCAATCCCAGCGACGTGACGACGACCCCGGAGTGGGCGATCGCCCGCGGGATCGCGATCTTCTTCTCGGCGAGCTTGCGCTCCTCGACCACCCGGCTGAGGATGAAGACGGTGTAGTCGTTACCGAGCGAGAGCAAGATGACGAACAGGATGAGCGGGATCAGGTAGATCAGCGACTGACCGAGCAGGTACGTACTGATCCAGTAGAGGAGGACGACCGTCACGGAGATGCTGATGTACACTCCCGTAAGCGAGATGATGGGGTAGGAGAGGGACCGGAAGGCGAACCCGAGGACGACGCCGATCAGGATGACGATCAGGATCTCGATCTCGGGGTAGACGACGTCGTTCTGGTTCTTCTGGTCCAAGGACGCTGCGCTGGCTCCCCCCACGACCCAGCTCGAGTTCGAGCGCATCTGGCCGACCAGGTCCATCGCCGGGCTGGTGAACGGGTTGTAGTTGGTGAAGACGCTCCAGTACGCCCACCGGCCGTTGTCGAAGATGAACGTCGACGCGGCGGACCGGGTCGCGGTCGTCGTCGCATTGCCGGAGACATACGGACCGATCGCGCCCTGGACCCCGGGCAATGCGAGGAGCTGCTCCGCCGTGACCTGTAACTGGGAAGCTCCGGTCGGGGATATCTGGCCGTCCGGCAGCAGGTACCCCGATGCGGATGGGACCAGTACGTACGTGGGGTACAGCTGATTCGAACCGAACGCCGAATCCAACTTCTGTTGGGCCTGAACGCTGGGTAAGCTCGCCGGTAACCCTTGTGTGATGTCGTACGTGGTCGGGACGGTGAGCGCGACCGCGATGGAGGGGATCGCGATGACGGCGATGAGGACGATCACGAGGTAGCGTCGGCGGACCGAGAAGTTGGAGGTGCGATAGAAGCCGGTCTGCTCGATCGGCCGCGTCGGTCCCGGGGTCCGGGCCTTCTTGAGGAAGATCCGGGGGCCGATGTAACTGGTCAGGATCGGGAGCAGCGTCGCCTCGCAGACCCCGATCAGCATCACGGCGATGAACAGGACCGGTCCCCAGCTCGGGAGCCCCGGAATGAAGCTGAGCACGCCGAGACCGACCGCGACGATGATGGCACTCGTCAGGACCGCGAAGCCGGCCGTGTCCGTCGCCCGCTGGATCGCGATCTGCGGGTCGACCCCTTTGTGGACCTCCTCGCGGTAGCGGTACAGCAGGAACACGAGATAGTCCGTGACGATCCCGAGGGTCACCGCCTCGAGGGTGTACGTCACCAGGTAATCGACCGGGCCGAAGAGGAGCCCGGTCGTGAAGATGGCGACGTCCCCAAAGAGCGTGCCGATCACCACGAAGAGGATCGTCAGGAGGGGAGCGACCCACGATCGAAGCGTGATGAGGACGGCGATGGCGAGGAAGACGAACGTCAGAGCGAAGAGGAAACCGGAGGAGGCCGTGAGCGCCTGGGTGTCGTAGCTGATGGCTCCCCCACCGGTGACCCCGGCACTGGGACCGAAGTACTCGGTCGCGAGATTGCGGACGCCGGGGGTAGCGACCTGCGCCGGGTAGGCGTTGTCGGAGCCCCGATACGAATCGGGGACGTTGAAGGTGACCAGGAGAAGCTGGGTCGTGCCGTCCGGGCTGACGTAATGGGTCCGCAGCGCGGTGAAGAGGTCCTCGAACGGGAACGGGATGTTCGCCCAGCCGCTGTCGAGGACGTAGTTCCATCCCCCGTCGCCCGGGAGCAGGAACGCCGCGATGACGCTCGGGGCGATGATGATCGGTACCCCCGGGTTGAACGGCAGTGCGATCGCGGTCTCGAGGTCGTAGGCGGTCGTGTA
>JBEKEW010000038.1:0-9519 GCA_050013635.1 Thermoplasmata archaeon
GTCGGAGAGACGAACGAAGATCCGCCGCAGCTGCAGGGCCCGCTCGAACTCCTCCCCGAGCTCGCCCCACCACCGCCGATCGTACTCGGAGAGCGCGCGGGCGGAGAGATCGTCCGCGCGCAGTGCCCGGTCCGCGACGTCCGCCGCGATCTCGGCGCATCGCATTCCCGTGAAGATCCCCCCACCGGAGAGCGGCTTGACCTGGCCGGCGGCGTCGCCGACGAGGAGGACCCGGTGGCCGTGGGTCCGGGGGACGTGGCCGATCGGGATCCCGCTCACGAGGTAGGCGGTCGGGCTCGTCCAGCGCGTCCCGAAACGTCGCTCCAGGTACGCCAGGAGATGATCGAAGTAGACCCGCGCGCTCGTGCCGTCCGCGTCCGCGGCGATCCCGACCCGCGCCCCGCCCGCCCCGTCGGGGATCCACCAGCCGAACAGGCCCGGGGCGAACGTGCGTCCGAGGTACACCTCGACCCGGTCGGCGTCGCCGGGACTCGCCGCGAACTCCGCCTCGAACGCCGGAAGGATCTCCACCGGCCGCCGCAGGCCAAAGGCCCGGGCCACGGCGCTGGTGACCCCATCGGCCCCAACGACCAGCCGGGCCGCGATCTCCCGCCGTGCGCCGTCCGGTCCGGTCAGCCCAACGTGGGCCCGACCGTTCGCCACTCCGAGCGAGCGGTCGAACCGGGTGGAGCTGGAGAACCGGGCCCCCGCGCGGGCCGCGCGGTCGGCCAGGTAGATGTCGAGTCCGGCCCGGTCGATCACGTACGCGCGGGGCTCGGCCGCGGTGAACGAGATCGATCCGAGCGACGGGCCGAAGACGCTCGCCCCGTGGACCGGGCGCCGGACGAACCGCTCCGATCCCGCGAGCTCCAGGACGCGGCGCGAGACGAGGCCGGCGCACTGGACCGGATAGCCGACGCGATCGTGCTCCTCCACGACGAGGACGTCGTGCCCCCTCCGGGCGAGGTGGTAGGCCGCGTTGGAGCCGGCCGGGCCGGCACCGACCACCAGGACGTCGGTCTCCTCCACGATGCCTCGAACCCCGAGCGTGCTATAATGCCAAGGAGCCCGGCCGCGGCACCTTCCTCTCCCGCCAGGGCGTGGGCACGAGATCGGTGCGTTGCCGAGGCTGGACCCCCGACGCGTCCGTGGGGACCGAGAGACCGCTGAGGTAGGCCAGGTGCCCGACCCACGCGATCATCGCGCCGTTGTCGACGCAGAGCGAACGTGGGGGAGCGAACATCGTGCCTCCGCGTGCCTCGACCATCGTCCGCACCATCTCGCGGAGCCGTTCGTTGCACGCGACGCCGCCGCCGAGGACGACCGCCCCATGCTTGCGATGGGCCAGTGCCCGCTCGGTGATCTCCGTGAGCATGGCGTAGGCGGTCGCCTCGACCGAGTAGGCGAGATCGGCCCGGTTCGCCCCTTTGGCGTGGAGTGCGAGCGTCGCGGTCAGGAGCCCGGAGAACGCTACGTCCATCCCGTGCACGGAGTACGGCAAGGGAAGCAGCACGCTCCCGAGCTTGGCCTCCGCCTCGATCGCCGGTCCGCCGGGGAACGTCCCTCCGAGGGCGATCCAAAGCTTGTCGAGGAAGTTCCCGATGCCGATGTCGAGCGTCTCGCCGAGGACACGGTACCGCCCACGTCCGTACGCGATCACCTGCGTGTTCCCTCCGCTCGCGTACAGCAGCAGCGGGTCGTCGAGACCGCTCAGCACCCGGGCGATCTCGACGTGGGCGACGCAGTGATTGACCGGAACCAGCGGCAGGTCCCAGACGAGCGAGAGCGTGCGGGCGACGGTCGCTCCCGCGCGTAGGCACGGACCGAGTCCCGGGCCTTGGGCGAAGGCGATCGCTTCGAGGTCGTTCGGCCCGACGCCCGCGCGGTCGAGCGCGCGCTCCACGAGCCCGGGAAGATGATCCACGTGGTGGTTCGCGGCCTCCCGGGGGTGGATCCCCCCGCTCGGAGGCTGGTACATGTCCGAAGCGATCGCGAGGATCTCGGCCGAATCGGAGACGATCCCGACGGACGCGGTGTGCGCCGTCGACTCGATGCCGAGGATCGTCATCGGAGCCGGGGAGGAGAGGCCCCGAATAAGCCCGTCGAATCGAACGGACGCGGTGCCCGTCCCCGCGGGGTGCCACCGGCCGATCGGGCGTGCGGTCAGACCGTAGCACGGAATCCCGCGAAACGAGCCGAACGTGGAACCGTTCCTTATCTTCAATTGAGCGGCTGTTTATCTCACGATGACCGCCCTGGATCGACGTATGAACAGCTCCCACAGCCCGATCGGTCGACACCTCTCCCGCGTGAGCGCCGTCGCGGTCGCCCTGGGCCTGGTCGTGGTCGCGCTGATCGCCCTGCCGATCACGTCGGCGGCCCCGATCGCACCGACCGCCGCGCCGACCGCCACCGAGCCGACCTGGGCCTACGGGGCGATCCACAACGGCTCGGTGAACTGGCAAGGCCAGCATGGGCAGTTCATCGGGACCGCGTCGTACGGGTTCTCTACGATCCTGACGCAGATCAATACCTCCGTGGACACGTTCTCTCTGACCGAGAACCACACCGTCGGGGCCTCGGTCCAGTTGACCTACTGTCGCCCCAGTTGCACCGCGGCAAACTTCACCGCGAGATATAACGCCCGAGCCTGGGAACAATGGACGAGCGTCGCCAACTTCACGACCAGCGGCTCCGTCACTCTCCGCAATCCGACGACGGTGCCGGCGCTCGCCCTCGTGAGCACATCCACCCAGGCCGCGGCGAACATCACCGAATCCCTGACGTACACGACCAACGGCACGACCCATCTCTTCGATCAACTGTTCGTCGCGGTGACCGCGACGTCGTCGATCGCATTCTCCCCGGCCCTGGGATTGACCCCGTTGAACCTCACCCCGGGAGCCACTTGGTCGGCCGCGAGCGTCTTCACGGCGGTCGGGAGCTGGCAGTCCAGCTATCGGGTCATCCTGCCGGTCACCCAGCTCATGGCGACCCGCACGGGCAACTTCACCGGTACCGGCAACGTCACGCTCTACGGATCGGTCCTCGGTCCGCTGGACGTGCAAGGTCAGCCGTCGACGCAGGTCGCGGTCCGTCTCGGGGCGTTGACGGTCCGGCACGGGTCGACCGACCTCGCGCTGGGCTTCGATCTCCAAGACGGCTTCGCCCTGATCCCGCGCGCCGCCAACATCTGGGCGAGCACGGGCACCTGGGGCTCCTCCATGGCGATGATGACGAGCGCCGGTGCTTCCGTGATCGACATGACCGGCACGGTCGGCGGTCACCTCGGGCTGGAGGCGGCGAGCTGGAGCTATAGTACCAGCGTGAACCAGTACGACTCCCCCTCGAACGCGGATGCCAGCGCCGTCCAAGGCGCACCGATGACCCCCGCGGCCGCGCAGTCCAGCGCCGGGTGCTTGACAGGAGGAGCCTGCACCTCGAGCGGCACCGCCACGTCCTCCTCCGCGACGGGCCTCGGCACGTTCGGGCTCTTCATGATCGTGGGGGTCGCGGTCGCAGCGGTCGTCGTCATCCTCGCCGTGGTCCTGATCCGCCGGCGCTGAGCGCTCTCCCGCGTTCCCGTCCCCGCCATCCCACCGGTTCCTCCGGCGGTCCGCGGTTCCGACCCGGGGTACGCCGGCCGCACGTTGGGCCGCTCCACGCGGCTCCTCCCGGGACCTACTCCTCGGTCGATTCGACCCGGAACCCGACCCGCTGTCCGCGGAGCGAGACCTGGATCCGGTCGGCGAACTCCAGCGACTCCTGCACCGAGATACCGCGGCCCCAGTCGTAGACGAAGTCGTACCCGCTCGCGCCGCGCTGGAATCCCATGTCCCGGAGGATGTCGGCGACCTCGGAGTACGGGGCGCCTTCGCTGTCGAGCGCCAGCAGCAGGAAGGTCTTGGTCATCGTAGGATCTCCGGGTCGGTGCTCGATTGGAAGGAACGGGGGGGCTTAAACCTCGTCGGAGTTCGGCTCCTCCGGCTCCTGGGGCCGCTTCGCATGAGCGGTGACCCGCACCGCGACCCCGCGCCGTAGATCGTTCATCTCGTGCGGCGCGAGGAGGACCCGGCCGACGGCGAGCAACGTGTCGTCCGGGTCGACGAGGAGCGCGGTCTCCCCGATGCGGAGGGCGGGGTCGGCTCCGAGAACGAACCGCGAGAAGAGGCTGCGCCCGGCGCGCACGAATTCGGCGGCGTCGGGATGGACGGTGATCCGGACCCGGGGCGGAGGGAGCGTGGTCCGCAGGATCTCGGCGCCACGGAACGACGGCCGAGGCAGACCGTCGTTGCCGATCTGGAAGAGCGGAACGCCGTCGGCGGCGATCCCCCGAAGGCGGCCGGTGCGTCGCGAGCGCTCGCCCCGCATGCGGCGGACGAGCAGTACATCCGCCGAAGGCCGGCCATACTGCCAACTCAGACGAGAGCGGACCTCGAGATCCGTCCACTCCGCCGTCCAGTCCCGCTCCAGGTCGAGGCCCGCGGGGTCGCCCTCGCGTAGCTCGCCCGTCACGTCGCGGGGGCTCCGTCGCCCGGTCGTCGACCCGAACTCGGCGGCGGAGAGACACGGTCCCACGGGGTACACCTCCAACAGCTCGACCGGCACGCGCCCGAACGGGGTGTCCGACTCCCATCGGATCGCCGGCCCCGTGCGGGTGGCGAGGGGGACCCGGGAGAGGTACTCCGGCGAGAGCGCGATCCGCGACAGCGTTCGAGCCGGTGGCAGCCCTTGGGAGTACTCCGCGAGGCGGTGCCGGAACGCCCGGACCGCAGGACGCTCGTAGCTCCATGGTCCGGTCTCCCGGAAGGCCCGCCGGCTGGCGGGCTCCGTCGGGAGGAAGATCTCCCCGCGATCGAGCGCCGCCAAGAGTCCGGCCCGCAGGGCCGGGTGGGCGCTCGAGCGACGCTCGACCAGTTCCCAGAGCGTCCCGTCGCGGATCGCCTGGCGGACCCGTCCCATCTCCTCCGCCGACGTGAGCAGGTTGTGCTCGGCGATCCGGCGTTCCCGCTCGACCGGTTCGAGCGTCGCGACCTCGGGGAGCGGGATCTCTTCGCAGAGGGCGCAGCGACACGTCCGCTCCCGCAACTCGTCGATCGCGATGCTCCCCTCGGGGAACAGCAGACGGCCGCGGCGGGCGAACTTGTGGTAGGCGGACGAATCGAACAGATCGACCCCGAAGAGCGCGGCGAAGGCGAACGTCATCGGGTGGCCGGTGCCGAAGAGATGGACGATCCGGCCCGGGGCGAGATGGGGACGGGCCGCCGCGACCGCGCGGGCCAGTTCGGCGAAGCGGTACTGCTCGAAGAGCGGGACGACCCCACCGAGGGCCAGCACATCGCCCAGCTCGCTCGCCTCGCGCGCGGATCGGGCCCGCAGATCGTCGAACGCACCGCCCTGGACGGGGACCGCCAGCAGCCCCTTCCGCGCCTGACGTGCCGCGACGGCCCGCTCGTGCGTCGTCCGGACCCCGGCTTCGGCGTGCGCATGGTCCACGTCGGGTTCCACGAAGACATCGAGCACGGTCGCGATGTCCGTTCCGATACGATTCTGGAACTCGAGGATCTCCTCCGGACCGACCTCGACGTGCCCGTAGGCGTGCTGCTGGAACGCTCCGGAGTCGGTCATCACCGGCCCGTCGAACCGGAGCAGGCCGTGGATTCCCTGCCGTTCGGCGACCTCCCGCAGGGAGGGCGTTCGCCAGGTGATGTACGAGGAGGTGATCACCGCGCCGAGACCGAAGCGACGGTGGATCTCCGCCGTCGGTACCGGCTGTCGGCTCGGGTCCGGATGGACCACGGGCAAGAGGGCCGGGGTCTCCACGCGTCCGTGCGGCGTATCGAACCGGCCGATCCGGGCGAGGCCGTCCCGGTCGAGCAGCTCGAACTCCGCCATCGGTCGATGCGACAGCGACATCTGATTAACTTTGGCGGCGGGAGGGCGTGGGGGTCGGCGTCCAGCCCTCCCGGATCCGCGTCAGCAGATCGACGAGCATCGGGAACGTGAGCTTCCCGGTGTTGGTGTTCTGCGGGCTCGGGTGGTACGACGCCCACAGGAGCGGACGCCCCGGTCCGATCACCGCGACCGCCCCGTGCGCGAACGGTACGCGCACCGGGTCCGCTCCGTACACTGCGGGGACGGCGTTCCGGATCGCATCCCACGCGATCCCACCCAGAGCGAGGATCGCACGGGCACGGGGAAGCAGGCGCAGCTCCCGGTCCAGGTACGGGAGGCATCGTGCGCTCTCCTCGGGCGACGGCCGGTTTCCCGGAGGGGCGCATCGGACCGCCGCGGTCAGGTACAGGTCGGTGTAGCGGAGCCCATCGGCGCGTTGGGTGGAGGTCGGTTGGTTCGCGAAGCCGGCCGCGTGGAACGCCCGGACGAGGAACGCGGCGGATCGATCCCCGGTGAAGACGCGGCCGGTCCGGTTCGAGCCGTGGGCGGCCGGCGCGAGGCCGACGACGACGAGCCGGGCGTTCGGGTCCCCGAAGCCGGGGACCGGCTTCCCCCAGTATACCTCGTTCCGGAACTCGCGCTTGCGCCCCGCGGCGACCTCCTCGCGGTACCGCACGAGCCGCGGGCAGCGGCGGCAGGCAACGACCTCGGCCCGCAGCGCGGCCAGGGAATCGGACACCCCGGGCCGACCGACACCGAGCATATCCGTTCACCGGAGCGCACGCCGAAGGCTCACTGCCGGTGACGTAGTCCTTTACCTACCCCCTCCGTGCCCGAGAACATGGCCGACCAGCACGTGCCGAAAGGATCTCGCGTCCGTATCGGCGTGGTCGATGGCGATCTGAACGTCGAGAAGAACGTACGCATCGAGGCCGACGGCCGTGTGGCGGTGACGGGCCGTGTGCGCTTCGACGGGAACGCGGAGGTCGTCGGCGATCTGGAGTGTGCGTCGCTCCACGCCGAGCACGCGTCCGTCCACGTCCTCGGGAGCCTGTCGGTCACCGACGACCTGGACGGGGAGCGCTCATCGATCCGGATCGACGGGGCGTTCCACGGGAAGAACGTCGACGTCGACAAGGAACTGATCGTGGGGGGACCCACCATCGGGGAGCGGTTCGAGATCGGAGGATCGCTCGAATGCGGAGACGTGCTCCGGGCCCGCACGGTCGCGGTCGGAGGGCGGGTCGTGGTCAAGGGGCCGCTGAAGGCCGAGAAGCTCGAGGTCGGCGGGACCGCGGATCTCGCAGGGGTCGACCTGGACGAGCTCGACGTCGGCGGCCGCATCTCGCTCGCGGGCGGAGAGGTGCGTCGATCGATCGACGTCGGCGGCGTGATCACCACGAGCGCTCCGCTTGCGTTCGGATCGCTCGACGTCGGGGGAAAGGCGCACTTGCACGCGGCGGCGAAGGGCGGGGATGTCGACGTGGGCGGGATGTTCGAAGCGGAGGGCGATCTCCTCTTCGATCGACTTGAGATCGGCGGATTCGGTTCGATCCGCGGGAGCGGAACGGGCCGATCGGTCGAGGTCGGAGGGAAGCTCCGTCTCGGGGGTTCGCTCGCGGTCCAAGAGGCGGTCGAGATCGGCGGGATGCTCGACGTCGGGGAACGGCTCACCGCGACTCGGTTGGAGGTGGGCGGAGCACTCACGGCCCAACGGGTGGTGATCACAGAGGACGTGGAGATCGTCGGGGGCGTCCGCACGAACGAGGGTCTCAAGGCACGGCGGATCCGGATCGGCCGGCGCACGAAGGTCCGCGGTCCGTTGATCGGGGAGCGGGTCGACCTCGAACCCGACGCCGACGCGGAGGAGATCTACGGAGGCACGGTGGAACTCGCTCGCGGCGCTCGCGCGACCCGCATCTTCGCCGACGAGGTGGTCCTCGACCGTGGCGCCAGCGTCGAGGAGGTCCAGTACACGAGATCGCTCACCGCACAGGATCCGGGCTCGGTCCGGGGCTCGGGACAGAAGGTCGACCGCCTTCCCGCGTTCCCGTTGTAGGGGCGAGGGACTCGAACCGTGTGGGACCGGCCGCGGGACTCCTCGGGAGCGGCGCGACGACGCGAGCAGACGGATCTGTACGCGACGATCCTCGAGGTGGCGAAGCGGTACCACGGCCGGGCCCGGATCACCCGCATCTCCTATGGAGCCGGGATGCCGGTCGACCGGCTGCGCCGGGCGGTCGAACGCCTGATCGCGCTCGGTCTGCTCGGGTCCGAGGAGTCCGAAGGGCACACCGTGTACGGGGTCACCGTGCGCGGCCAGGAGTTCCTGAACACGTACTGGCGGATGCGCGCGTACACCGAAGCGTTCTCCGGTCCTGCCGAGCCCCGCTAGGCGCTCCCCACCGGGCGGCTCCCCGGGACGCCGGCCGGTCCCCTACGTGTACCGCGGGACCTTGGGATCGACATAGGCCGACCAGGCGTCGATGCCGCCGGAGAGGTTCGCCACGTGCCGGTACCCCTCGCCCTCGAGGTATCCCGCGACCATCTCCGAGCGCGCGCCGTGATGGCAATAGACGATCACGTCCTTGTCGCGCGGGATCTCCCCGAGCCGGTCCGGCACTTCGTTCATGGGGATGTGGATCGATGGGAGGATCGCGGCGGTCGCCCGTTCGTCGTTCTCGCGGACGTCCACGAGCAGCAGGCGAGTCGGTTCCTTCGCGAGCCGTCGGGCCACCTCTTCCGGTGAGGTCCGCGCCACCATCTACGGCGCATCCGGCCCCGTGGGCATATCCCTTTCGAACTCCGCATCGAAGTGCGTCGCGGAGGCCGACGCTCGCGCCTATATCCCGCTCCGGCCTCGGTCGCGACATGCAGGTACGCGATCCTGTTTGTGGGATGATGGTCGACCCCGCCCGTGCTCCGGCGAAGGGAACGTACGGCGGACAGACGATCTACTTCTGTGCCGAGACCTGCCGCAAGACCTACGAACGTACCCATCCGAGGACGTAGGCGCCCGGCCCGTTCCCGTTCGACCCCCCGGCGCGTGCACGATGGCGACGGATCCGGTCTGCGGGATGTATGTCGATGAGCGGACCGCCACGTTGAGGCGGATCCGCGACAATCGAACGTACTACTTCTGCTCCCAAGGGTGCGTCGACGAGTTCTCCGATCCGGAGCGGCAGCGCCGGCAGGCCGGGATCGCCCTGGCGGTTGCCTGGCCCCTCGCTCTCGTCGTCCTGGTACTGGCCTACGCTCCCGTCCCCCACGCGGCGCTGTTCGTCGCCGCCGTCCTCGCCACGATTGTTCAGTTCTACCCGGGCCGAGCGTTCTACGTTGGGACGCTCGACGCGCTGCGCAGCCGCATGGGCAACATGGACGTACTGATCGCGGTGGGTACGAGCGCCGCGTACTTCTACAGCGTCGCCGCGCTCGTCCTGCCCGCGACGCTACCGGCGGACTACTACTTCGACGCGTCGACGCTGATCATCGCGCTGATCCTCACGGGGAACTATCTCGAGCGACGGACGCGCGAACGAGCGTCCTCGGCGGTCCGACGCCTCGCCGAGGTCCTGCCGGCGAGCGCGCGTGTGGTCCGGGACGGGATCGAGTCGCAGATCCCGG
>JBEKEW010000039.1:0-9392 GCA_050013635.1 Thermoplasmata archaeon
GAGGCAGTTTTGATCGCTCTTCGGGACGCCTTCGACCTTATAGAACGGGGGGAACTCGGTTCGCTCTTTTCCGATCGTATCGAGGTCCCGGAGCGATTCAACTGGGCTCGAGAGATCTTTGAAGAGCGTCACGCACGAAGAACGCCGAACCGTCCGGCTCTCCTATGGGCCGACGATCGCGGCCATGAGCTGAGCCTCACCTACCGCGAGTTCGTGGGAGCGGGAAATCGCCTGCTCAACCTGCTTCGGCGGCTCGGACTCAAAGAGAAGCAGCCCCTCTTCGTGATGCTTCCGGTCTATCCGGAGGTCTGGCTCAGCTACTACGCGGCGATAAAAGGCGGGTTCGTTCTCGTCCCCGCCGCCACGATCCTGCTCCCCTCGGACCTCGCCTACCGGTTCCGACAGCTCCGACCCGGCGCCGTGGTCGCCGACCCGGTGAGCGCCGAGAAGATCGATCAGGCCGAACGGACCACCGGCGAGCCGATCCCGATCAAGCTGATCGTCGGAGGGGAACGACCCGGTTGGACCTCGGTGGACGCGAGCCGGACCGAGCCCACGGAGGCCTCCGCGGCCGTGACTCGTACGGCAGATCCCCTGTTCCTGTTCTTCACTTCAGGGACGACCGGGTTGCCAAAGCTCGTCACCCACACGCATGCCAGTTACCCTATCGGCCACCTGAGCACGTCGGCCTGGATCGGGGTACGGCCCGACGACGTCCACTCCAACATCAGTCAAGCCGGGTGGGCCAAGTTCGCGTGGAGTTCCTTCTTCGCACCGTGGAACGTGGGGGCGACGGTGTTCTCCCTCTATTACACGGGTAGGTTCGACCCCCGTCATCAGTTGAAGGCCCTCCAGGACCACCGCGTGACCACGTTCTGCGCCCCCCCGACCGTCTGGCGTCTGTTCATCCTCGAGGATCTTTCGAAGTACCGCTTCCACTTCCGGGAGTGCGTGAGTGCCGGCGAACCTCTGAACTCCGAGGTCATCGATGCGTGGCGGAAAGGCACGGGCGTCACGCTCCGGGATGGCTATGGCCAGACCGAATCTACCCTGATGGTCGGCAACTTTCCGAAGGGGGAGGTTACTCCGGGTTCGGTCGGCTGGCCCTCGTTCCTGTACGACGTGCGGGTCGTGGATCCGAACGGCGTGGAAGCCGCGCTCGGGATCGAGGGGGATATCGCCGTCCGTCTTACGCCCCGCCCTCCGGGACTGTTTGCCGGCTACTTGGGGGCCTCCCCCGAGGTGACCAAGAAATCGTTCCGCGGGGACTGGTACCTCACGGGAGACCGTGCCTATCGGGACGCCGAGGGGCGCTTCTGGTTCGTGGGCCGAGCGGACGACGTGATCAAGTCTTCGGACTATCGTATCGGCCCGTTCGAGGTCGAGAGCGCGCTGGTGGAGCATCCGGCCGTGGCGGAGGCGGCCGTCGTCGGGAGCCCGGATGCGATTCGCGGAGCGCTCGTCAAGGCGTTCGTGATCCTAAAACCCGGACAAAAGCCGTCCCCGGAGCTTGCCGCCGAGATCTTCCTCTTCTCTCGAACCAAGTTGGCGCCGTACAAGATCCCCCGCATCATCGAGTTCTGCCCGGAACTCCCGAAGACGATCAGCGGGAAGATCCGCCGGACCGACCTCCGCGCAACGGAAGTGGAGGCTCGGGGACAAGGAGCGCGCCGCCCCTACGAGTTCCGATACTCCGAGGTCGTGAAGACGGAAGCGGCCCGTCCGTAGCGAACGGTCCCGCCGTCCCGCTGAGGGGACCCGATCGACCTGCAACGGACCTTCGGACCGTTTCAGGTGCCGGGAATGGATACGTTGGGCGAGATCCGATCGGAGCGATGAACCCTCCGTTCCACGTCGATCGGTGTGCTGTCGCACGTGATGCCACGCGACCGGACCGAGCGACGGTCGTCCTCCGGCGGAGCCGAACGGACTTCGGCGGTCCGACGCGGTTCCTTGCTTGAGAACGTGCAGGGGACTAGCGGCGCATGGGCACGAACCGACTTGTCTCCGGCGCCCCCACGATTCCCTCCCGTGACGTGCCCCGTTTCTCGGCCGAACCCGCGAAGGGGCGACGGTCACGATTCCGCAGGAATCCGTGACTCAACTTCCGCGGTCGGGTCAACGTCGGGAATCCGCTCATCCGAGGTGCTCCCGGGCAGGGTCTCCGATATCGGAGTACGGATCGCGATACTAGGCCCGGGACTGTGTCTGCGGAGGGCTGGAGTCAAGAACGCCCCAGCTTGCTATTATGTACGTGTCCGGGCTTCATCGGATGGGTTTAATTATGGTGCCTTCACGGCGGAGGAAGCGTCCGCGGGCCGCGGGCTCCACGCGTGTCTCCCCGATCCCACCTGGATTCCCGACGGTCATCCCTTACCTCGCCCTGACCGGTGGGGTGGCCGCGCTCGAGTTTTACAAGAAAGCGTTCGGCGCCAAGGAATTGGAACGGGAACTGACCCCGGGCGGGAAATTGATCCATGGCCGGCTGCGCATCGGCGATTCGATGCTGATGCTATCGGATGTCTTCCCGGGATCGGACGTCGCCTCCCCGTCGGCGGTCGGGACCACGACGGTGACCCTCCACATCTACTCGAAGGACGTCGAGGCCCTCTGGGACCGAGCGATCGCCGCGGGCGCGAAAGTTACCATGCCGCTCGAAGACCAGTACTGGGGGGAGCGCTACGGCCATCTGCTCGATCCGTTCGGCCACCACTGGTCCCTGGCGATGCGGGTGAAGATGCCCCGCGCCGAGAGGGCCGCCAAGAAGAAGTACGCGATGGAGGCGTACGCTCGCGGCGACCACCCCGGTCGAGAACCCCCGTATAACGACGCGTAGGTGGGGGTCCCGCATTGGATGGACCCTCTACGAACCGAGTCTTGACCATGACCGTCGCGACGAACCTCCTGATGGACGCAGGGTCCCGGGTCCCGATCGACAAGCCCCTCCGCCACCACGGGACGGTCCACGTCATCGAGCGGCGGTGCAAGGAGTGCGAGTTCTGTATCACGTTCTGCCCGGAGGAAGTGCTGGAGACTTCCGATCACTACACCGCCCGTGGGTACCGGCCCGCCCGCGTGAAGCCGGGGAAGGCGGGCGACTGCATCGCCTGTCGATTCTGCGAGGACGTCTGCCCCGAGTACGCGATCTACGTGGAGGAGGACCCGCCGTGACCGAAGCTCCGAATCTGATCCTGGCTCCCGAGTGGACGCGCGCCCGGACCGGCACGCACTTCCTGTCCGGGGACCACGCCTGCGCGGAGGGGGCGGTCTATGCCGGCTGCCGATTCTTCGCGGGCTACCCCATCACCCCGGCGACCGAGATCGCCGAGCATCTCGCGGAGCGGCTCCCGGAACTCGGGGGCCAGTACATCCAGATGGAGGACGAGATCGCCTCCATGGCGGCGATCCTGGGAGCGAGCGTGGCGGGGGCCAAGAGCATGACGGCGACCTCCGGACCCGGCTTCTCCCTGATGATGGAGAACCTCGGTCTGGGCTACATGATGGAGGTGCCCGCCGTGGTCGTCGACGTCCAGCGAGGCGGGCCGAGCACGGGCCTCCCCACCTCCGTGGGCCAGCAGGACATGATGCAGGCCCGTTTCGGCCCGCACGGCGACTTCACCTCGATCGCGCTTTCTCCCCAGTCTCCCCAAGAGACGTTCGGCCTCACCGTTCACGCGTTCAACGTAGCGGAGAGGCTGAGGACCCCCGTCCTTCTGATGATGGACGAAGTGGTGGGCCACATGCACGAGCGCGTCGTCATCCCTCCTCCCGGAGAACTCCCTCTGGTCACCCGACCGAGGCCCAAGGTCTCCCCGGAGGAGTACCGGCCCTACCGACCCGGACCCGACCTGGTGCCCCCGATGGCCCTGGCCGGGGAGGGCTACGCGGTCCTGTTCACCGGGCTCACCCACGACGAGACCGGCCGGGCCGCCACGACGTACGAGGCCCAGAAGGCCCTGGTACCGAGGCTGAGAGAGAAGATCCTGAAGAACCGAGAGGTCTACGAACGGGTCGGGCTCTACAAGACGGAGGACGCGACGACCCTGGTGGTCGCCTACGGGATCACGGCGAGGTCGGCCCGCCGAGCGGTGGACCTCGGCCGGGCGAAGGGTCTGCATCTCGGTCTGTTCCGGCCGATCTCCGTCTGGCCGTTCCCGGTCGAGAAGCTCACGTCGTACCGGAACGTCACGAGGATCGTCGTGGCGGAGGTCAACATGGGCCAGGTGGCTCTCGAGGTAGAGAGGATCGCCGGGGCCTACGCCGAGGTGGTTCGCGTCGGCAGCGCGGGGGGGAACGTCCTCGCGCCGGAGACGATCCTAGAGGCGTGCACGTCGATGCCCGGGGCGCGGCCGTGACGGCGCACGCAGGAGCCCTGACGGCGATCCCTCCGGCGATGGGCGACACGGCGTCCGTAGGTCCACATCCCTACGACCATCTCCTCCGGAGCGGGGCGTTGCCCCACATCTGGTGCCCGGGCTGCGGGATCGGGACGGCACTCGGGGCGCTCATCTACGGCTTCGAACAAGCAGCGATCCCGAAGGAGAAGCGGGTGATCGTGGGCGGGATCGGCTGCTCGTCTCGGGTCGTCTTCTACGCCAAGACGGACGCCTACCACACGACCCACGGCCGCGCCATACCGTTCGCCACGGGAGTGAAGCTCGCCAATCCCAGCCTCAACGTGGTCGTGTTCGCCGGCGATGGCGATCTCTTCGCGATCGGCGGCAACCACTTCATTCACGCCGCGAGACGCAACATGGACCTTCTCGTCGTCTGCATCAACAACTTCAACTACGGCATGACCGGCGGCCAGGGCGGGCCGACGACGCCGGCGGGGGCCCTCTCGACCACCACCCCGTACGGCAACGCGGAGTTCCCGTTCAACCTCCCGGACCTCGCCTCGGCGGCCGGGGCGACGTACGTCGCCCGCTGGACCACGCTGGACGTGCGGAGGCTCCGGACGACCTTCGCCGAGGTTCTCGGCCGCCACGGATTCCGTTTCGTCGAGGTGCTCGCCCCCTGCCCGGTGAGCTTCGGGAAGACCAACAAGATCGGCAGCGGCGCGGAGGAGATGGAGTATTACCAGGGGCTCGAGGTCCTGAGATCCCGCGTCGAGAGCACGGAGATCGGGAAGACCGACATCGAGCTCGGGAAACCGATCGTCGTCGGCCGGTTCGTGGATCGCGAGAGGGAGACGTTCCGCGACCGGTATGTGCGGGTGGTCGCCAAGGCGCGGGGGCTGAAGTCGTGAGGAAGGAGGTACGGTTCGCCGGGTTCGGCGGCCAGGGGGTGATCCTGGCGGCGTTCATCCTCGGAAGGGCGGTGTCGGTCCACACGCCGATGCACGCCGCGATGACCCAGAGCTACGGGCCCGAGTCGCGCGGTGGGGCCTGCGAGGCCGATGTCGTCGTCGACGACAGCGAGATCGATACGCCGGTCGTCACGCGACCGGACGTCCTGGTCCTGATGTCGCAGGAGGCGGCGGCCAAGAACCGGGACGGGGCGAGGGCAGCGTCGCTCCTCCTCACCGATGTCGACATGGTCCAGCTCGACCCGAACCTGGCCGCGAAAGCCGTCTCCCTCCCCTTCACCCGGACGGCGGACGCGCTCGGACGGCGCATCGTCGCGAACATGGTGATGCTCGGCGCGTTCACGAAGGCGTCCGGGATGGTGCCTCGGGAGGCCATGGAGGCCGCTCTTCAGGAGACGGTCAAGCCGTCCACCCGGGAACTGAACCTCAAGGCCTTCGACGCGGGGGGACGACTGTGACTTCGGCCCCCGTGATGGTCATCGGCGGAGGCATCGCGGGCGTCCAGGCAACGCTCGACCTCGCCGAGGCGGGCTGCCGGGTGGTGCTCGTCGAGAAGACCCACTCCCTCGGCGGCGTCATGGCGGCGCTGGACAAGAACTTCCCGACGCTCGACTGCAGCATCTGCATCGAGGCCCCGAAGCTGAGCGAGGTCGCGGAGAACCGCAACGTCGAGATCCTCACCGATGCGGATGTGGTGGGGCTGGAGAAGAAGGACGGAGGCTACGAGGTCACGATCCGGCAGAAGGGGAACCTCGTCAGCAACGAGTGCACCCGGTGCGACCTGTGCGCGCAGGCCTGTCCGGTCGTGCTCCCCAACGCCTTCGACCAGGGGCTGGCCTCGAGGAAGGCGATCTACACCCCCTTCCCCCAGGCGGTTCCCGGGCCGTACTTCCTGGATACCGAGAAGTGCGTCAACGACTACCCCATCCTCCTCCCGTGCACGCGGTGCTACGCCGCCTGCGGGCCGAAGGCGATCAACTACGACCGCCCGCTCGACGTCCGGCTCAAGCGCGAGGTCTCATCGATCATCGTAAGCGCCGGGTTCGAGCAGCTCGACCCCCAGCTCCTGCCCGAGTACGGGTACGGAACGCACCCGGACATCCTCAGCTCGCTGGAGCTCGAGCGGTTGCTCTCCTCGGCGGGTCCGAGCGGCGGCGAGATCGTCTGCCCCTCCGACGGGCGGCACGCCAAGCGCATCGTCTTCGTCCTGTGCGCGGGGTCCCGGGACGTGCGGAACATCCCCCAGTGCTCCCGGTTCTGCTGCATGTACTCCATCAAAGAAGCCGTTCAGGCGCGCGACCATGGCGTCGAGGACGTGACGGTCCTCTACATGGACATCCGCAGCTACGGCAAGGGATTCGACGCCTTCTACCAGCGCGCCAAGGACCAGGGGATCCGGTTCCTCCACGGACGGCCTTCCCGCGTCCGGTTCGATGGCAAGGAGCTCAAGGTCCGTGTCGCGGACACGGTCACCGGCGATGTCGAGGAGGTCGGTGCCGACCTCGTGGTGCTCGCCACAGGCGCCACGCCTCCCAAGGGCCTCTCGGAGCTGGCCCAGGTCCTGGGTCTGAAGACCGGGCCGGACGGCTTCGTGATCGACGAGGGGGCTCCGCCCGGCGTTTTCGTCGCCGGCAGCGCCGCCGGACCGAAGGACATCCCGGACAGCGTGGTCGAAGCGGGGGCCGCGGCGGCGCGTTCGATGGAGCGGGCGAAGGAGCGCTACTGGGCGAAGCCGGAGATCGGTGCGCCTCTCTCGACGGACGGCGAGGCCCGGGTCGGGGTCTTCCTCTGCGACTGCGGGAGCAACATCGCCGGGACCGTCGACGTGCCGAAGACGACGGAGTACGCCGCCTCGCTTCCTCACGTCGTGCACGCGGAGGAGGTGCGCTTCGCGTGCGCCGCCAACACCCAGGCGGACATGGCGAAGAAGATCGTCAGCCTCAAGCTCAACCGCCTCGTGGTGGCCGCTTGCTCCCCCAAGACCCACGAAGGAACCTTCAAGCGCGTCTGCCTCCGCGCGGGTCTCAACCCGTACCTCCTCGAGATGGCCAACGTCCGGAACCTGGACTCGTGGGTCCACAAGAACGAAAAGGAACAGGCCACGGCCAAGGCCCGGGACTTCGTCCGGATGGGCGTGGAGAAGGCCGTCCGGCTCACACCGTTGATCCCTCTCGAGCAGAAAGTCGTGCGAGCGGCCCTCGTGGTCGGCGGCGGCCCGGCGGGAATGGCCGCGGCCTCCAGCCTGGCCCGGCAGGGCTACGAGGTCCATCTCGTCGAGAAGAGCGACCGGCTCGGCGGAGCGCTGCGCTTCATGTCGTACATCGATCCGTACGGGATCGAGGCCGGCCCGTTGCTCGAGGCGATGGTCCGTGAGGTGGAGTCTTCCGGGACGCGCGTGCACCTCTCCTCGGTAATCGCCCAGATCGACGGCCATGTGGGCGAATTCCGGGCCCGCCTCTCGACCGGGGAGATCATCGATGCCGGGACGGTGATCCTCGCGACGGGGGGCACGACCTCGACCCATGCGGTGACCGAAGGCCCGCTCTCGAGCGCGAAGGCGCCGCTCAGCATCACCAACGAGCGGCTGCACGAGATGATCCGCGAGGGCCACGTGCCCGGAGAACGGGTCACGCTCGTGGGCTGCGTCGGCTCGAGGAACGGCACGCTCGAGTGTTCCCGCTACTGCTGCGGCTCGATGGTCGGCCAGGCCCTGCGTCTGCGGCGGATGGGGAAGAAGGTGAGGGTCCTCTTCCGGGACATGCGCACCTACGCTCGGGGCGCGGAGGACCTCTACCGGGAAGCCGCCGAAGCGGGGGTCGCGTTCTTCCGGTATCCCGACGCGACGCCCGAGAGCGCGCTCCGCCTCAAGGACGGATGCGTGGTCTTCCGGGACGAGCTGCTGGGAAAGGATGTGGAGCTCCCCACCGACCTCTTGGTCCTGATGAGCGCGATCGAGCCGGTGCCGGACGACCTCTCCAAGATGCTCAAGGTCTCGAGGGATTCCGCCGGTTTCCTCCTCGAGCGTCACCCGAAGCTCGGGCCGGTCGAGGCGGCCAGCGCGGGGATCTACCTGTGCGGTAGCGCCCAGGGACCCAAGGACGTCAAGGAGGCCATCGTGCAGGGTTTGGCGGCGGCGGCGAAGGCAAGCGGACTCCTCTCGCACGAGATCGTCGAGAGGGAACCTCTCGTCGCGCTCATCGACTTCGAGAAATGCAACGGCTGCGGCCGGTGTGTGCTCGTCTGCCCGTACCACGCCATCGAGCCGATCGTCGTGGACGGCAAGAAGAAGGTCAAGGTGATCGGACCGGCGTGCATGGGGTGCGGGACGTGCGGCGCCGACTGCTACCGCGACGCCATCACGAACCCCGGGTTCACCGACGATCAGATCCTGGCGCAGATCGACGCCGCCCTCGAGGACGACCCCCAGCACAAGGTGCTCGTCTTCGCGTGCAACTGGTGCAGCTACGCCGGAGCGGACCAGGCCGGTATCGAGAAGATCCAGTACCCGGCCGTCGCGCGTACCGTCCGCACGATGTGTTCCGGTCGGGTCACGGAGGACTTCGTCAAGCGCGCGTTCGAGAAGGGCGCCGGCGCCGTACTCCTGACCGGTTGCCATCCCGGAGACTGCCACTACATCAACGCCAACTCGTGGACGGAGAAGCGGTTCAAGATCTGGGGCCGGATGATGGAGCGCAAGGGAATCGTCCCCGAGCGGTTCCAGCTCGAGTGGATCTCTGCCGCGGAGGGAAAGGAGTTCGCGCGGAAGATCCGCGAGATGGCGGGGGTCATCGACCGCTACAACGCATCGCCGAAGACCGCCCCGCCGCCGCCCGTGGCCTCGGTGCCGGGGGCGGGCTGAGGAGGGGACTATGGCGCAACTTTCGGAGAACCCGGCCCCGGTCCGTTTCGACGATGGGGCCTGGGAGGCCCTCGCGGCTACGACCAACTCGAACCTCTGCTTCCAGTGCGGCACGTGCACCTCCGCATGCCCGCTGGCGGAGAACACCCCGATGAGGGTCCGCCGAATGGTCCGCGAGGCGCAGTTCGGCGAGACCGACCCGCTCATTTGGAAGTGCATGACGTG
>JBEKEW010000040.1:0-11312 GCA_050013635.1 Thermoplasmata archaeon
GCTTACCTGGTCCATATAGCGGGGATCGGGCCCGGGGATCGCGTGGCCGAGGCCGGCAGTGGGAGCGGGGCGTTGACGACGGTGCTGGCGTACGCGGTCGGACCGACCGGTGCGGTGGTCTCCTTCGACCGGAGGCCCGAGGCGCTCCATCTCGCCCGGCAGAACTTGGAACGCGCCGGGCTCGCCGGACGGGTTTCCTTCCGGGAGCGGGACGTCCTGGAACGTGGGCTGGAGGGCACCGACTACGACGCGGTACTGCTTGACCTCCCCGAACCCTGGGGCGTTCTCGCTTCGGTTCGCACGGGACTACGCAACGGGGGACATGTCGTCGCCTACACCCCGACGTACAACCAATTGGAGCGGACGGTCCGCGCGCTGCGAGAGTTCCGTTTCGATGAGATCCGGTCCGTCGAGCTCTTGGAGCGTCCTCTGCACGTGGGCGACGGCGGGACGCGACCGGCGTTCGAGATGCTCGGCCATACCGGGTTCCTCACGGTGGGCCGGAAGGTCGAGTGACGATGGTCACGTTCTCCCTCACGATCGCAGGGGCGTTGGGGATCGTCCTGTCGGGCGGCTACCTCTGGTGGGAGATGGGCCGGTACACGACGCCGCAGGTGGCCGAGAACCGGTTCGACGAACGGCGCATGATCTTCGCCTACACGCTCGGCCTGTTCGTCGGGATCGTGCTCGCCCTGCCCTGGCTACTGTACCTTCAGGCGATGGCGAATTCGGCACTCCTCGGTGCCTTCGCGCTCCTGGCGGTGCTCGTCCTCTCGACGGAGCTCGCCCAATGGGCGATCCGTCGGACCCACTACTGGGGAAGAGGGCCAAGCTTCCCGTTCTACGCCGTCGGTCTCCGCGCCGGGATCGGTGCGATCCTCATCCTGGCGCTGGTCGGTCAGTACCTCGCCGCACCGACGATCACATGGGACGGGCTGTCGGTAGTGCTCCTGCAAGCGGTCGCGATCGTCGCGCTGGAGGTCACCGGCGCGCTCCTCTCGCTCCCGGCAGCGGCCGGTGAGGGACGACGCCGCGGGAGTGGGATCGTGTCGGGCGTCCTGATCTCGGGAATCGGCTTCTTCCTGTTGGGGTTCAACGCCTTCGGCGGCGAGATCGTCGGGGGGGTCGCCGCCGGCATCGCGCTGATCGGGGCGATCTACCTCTACGTGCGGTTGCGCGCGATCCTCGATAGGATCCCGCCCCCATCCCTCGTGGGAGTTCCCCCGCCGACCCCCGCCGGCGGTCGATACGGTCGGAAGGATCGCAATCCTCCCGGGCCGTGAGGTCGAACCCGGAAGGGATATCCGACCTCGACCTTGTTGGACCGAAGGAGCCAAACCGCATGTCCGGGAAGAATCTGAAGCAGACCGTCTCCCTTCGTGCGAAACCGAAGGAGGTCTACGATCTCCTCATCGACCCCAAGAAGCATGCGATGTTCACGGGTGCGGATGCCCGGATCGATGCGCGTCCGGGAGGGCACTTCACCCATTACGACGCGTCGCTGGAAGGATTTGTCGTCCACCTCGAACCCGGCGCACGGATCGTCCTCGCGTGGCGGTCGACCGGGTGGCCCCGCGGCCATTACTCCATCGCCGACTTTGCCCTGAAGGCGGCGGGATCGGGTACCCGTCTCGAGTTCTCGCAGTTCGGCATCCCGGCGTACGACTTCGAAGATATCCGCGAGGGGTGGCGCACGTACTACTGGAAGCCGATGAAGGAGTACCTCGAGGGCTAGCGTCCCGCCCTAGGTGCGGGCGATCGGCTCCTGACCCACCAGCGTGGGTGAACCTCACTCCACGGGCGTTCGCCGCCCTCCCGCCCCCGGGCCCGACGCTCGGCTCCCCCCTTCCATAGCTTCTTAACGGGGGGGCGCTCCGGGCCGCGCGATGGTCTCGACGGCGGAAACGGCGACATGGACCTACCGGATCCGGCACGGGTTCCGGACGCACCGTGCGATCATCTCGATCATCGTCCTTGCCGTGGGCCTCTTGATCACCACGCTCGCGATCGGTGCGTTCACTCCGCTCTCGAGCTTCGTCGGGCCGATCGTGGTGATCATCGGTGCCTACCTCGTCGGCGCCTACTACACGGCCCGACGCAAGTTCGAGCACCTGATGCGGACGAAGAGCAAGGCCGAGTTCCTGCGCAACATCCCCCTGCTCGAGGAACTGCTGTGGGACCTCACGCCGAACGACGAGGTCCGTTACGCCCAGAAACGCGAAGAGCTGCGCCTGCCCCGGTGAGCCCACCCGGAGCGGCCATCGAGCCGGGTTAAGTAATCCCCTCCCGTCCGAACGGTGTGGCGGCCGCCGCCGGACCGATCGAAGGGTTTCGCCTGCGTCGCCTCGAGAAGCCCGAGGAGTTCCGTCAGGCCGACCTGGTGCGGCGGCTCGCCTGGGGCGGGGAGGACGGGGAATCGGTCTCGCCGGTCCTACAGCGGGCGGTCCAGGACAACGGCGGGCTCGTGCTCGGCGCCTTCGCCGACATCTACCTCGCCGGCTTCGCTCTCGGCTTCCTCGGTTTTGACGGGGAGCAACTGTACCACTACGTCCATCTCCTCGCCGTCCGCCCGGAGTACCAGAACCACCGGGTCGGGAATCGGCTCATGACCTACTACCGCGACGAAGCGATCCATCTCGGCCTCTCCGAGATGCGGTGGACGTTCGACCCGCTGCAAAGCAAGAACGCGATGCTGTACGTCCGGCGACTGGGGGCCCGGCCGGACCGCTATCATTCCCACTACTATGGACAGATGACCGACGCGATCAACCAGGGGCTGGAGACCGATCGGGTCCGCGCGGTCTGGGCGCTCTCCACCCCTGCGGTGGAGGCGAGGCTCGCGGGGACGTTCCCGAGCGCGGCCGAGGACCAACAGCGATGGGCCTCCTCCGAGCCGATCCTCGAGACCGAACCGGGCGAGAGCGGCATCCGCGTTCCCACTGCGGTCACCGAACCCTCGAAGGACGCGTCGCACATCGAGGTACCGTTCGACCTCGACCTGGTCCGCACGCACGAGCGGGAGGGCCTGGGGCACTGGCGGCATGCCGTCCGAGACGCGTTCCGCGCCGCCTACGATCTGGGCCATCGGGTCGAGGACTTTGCGGTGATAAGTGCCGACCACGAACGACGAAGCTTCTACCTTCTGCGGCGGGCAGCCCCGGACGCCCCGGCTCCCAACGAGGCACCGCCCCGATCGTAGCGAACTGGAGTACGGACGGCCCCGCACGGGTTCCGGGGCGCATTCACATGCCCGGAAAGCCGCATATGGGACACCGGGAGTACTGGGATGATGAGCGCAGCCCCCCGGTCCCCTCGGGCATTCTCGCTCTCCTGGGTCATGATCCTCGGGATCGCGCTCGCCGTCGGAGGAGCCGCCGCCTTCTTGACCGCGGCTGCGACGGCTCCCACCTACTCGCCGGGCCCCGCTCCCCTCGTAACGATCTCGGGGCAGGCGTTCGGCTGGATCGTCCTCTTCGGGGTGCTGGGGGTTCTGGGGTTCCTGGTCTTCGATCGGGTTCGTAAGGGAAGTGTCCCGGTGCCCACGCGGATCCTCGCCGTGATCCTCACCCTCGTGGTCCTGATGACGATCTTTGCCGTGGCGGGACGCTTCCTCAGCGGCGGCGTCTTGCCTCCCCTCGCTCCGGGGAGCGGGGGAAACCCGGTCCCGAACGGTAACAACTCCACGCCCAGCAACTCAACGACGCCCGGAGGGAACGTGACCGGGTCGGGGGGGAACCTCGTCGTGTTCGGGTTCTCGCTACCTCCCTGGATCCTGTTCGCGTTAGTCGTGATCGTTGGCATCGTTGTGGTCGTCGTGGCCGTACGGGCGCTGGGGGGTGGCGCCCTCCCCAAGACGGGACGTCGCCGGGCCCCCTCCGACGTGGAGGTCCGCGCGGTGCTCCTGGAGGCGTCCGCCGCCCTCGACACCGCGGAGGAACCGCGCGAGCTCCTCATCCGCCTCTACGGTACGCTCCTCGAGCGCCTCACGCCGTACGTGGGAGACACCAACCGGCAAACGGCCGAGGAGATCCGGGTCGCCCACCTCGTTCTCCTGGGGATCGGCGACGCGACCGCGCGGGAGATCACACGGCTCTTCGAAGAAGCTCGGTACTCGCCGCACCCGATCGGACCGATGGAGCTGGCCCGCGCCAAGTCCGCGATCCATCAGGCGATCGCCGAGCTCGACGCCAAAGGAGCGGATCGGACGTGATCTCGGCGACGACCGGGGTCTGCCTCGCGTTCATCGTGCTCACCACGGGGATCGCCATCGCGGCCGGGCCCAACCTCGCCCTCGCGGTCCCGGCAGGAGCGGCGGCCGTTGTGCTGGCGATGTTCCTCGGCCTGTACAGCTCGGCGTCCCTCCGAAGCCTCGAGCGAAGGCCCCACCGGGCTCCGGAGATCCGCCCATCGTTTCGGATCCATCGCGGCCTCGTCGGCGACCCGATCCACCGTGAGGAGGTCCTCCTCCTCCTCGATCGTGTCGAACGCGCCGGCCCGAACCCGAGGCTACCCTCACGGACCCGCAGCGAGCTCGTGCGGATCATGTCGATGGAGACCCCGGAATTCCGGCGGTACGTTGCCACCCGGCTCGACCAGCTGGAGCGGGAATCGTGATCCCGACCGAGGAGGTCGAATCGGCCCGTCTGAAATGGCGGGCCCGTTCGGTGCTCTTCTACGCCATCGGCGCCGTGCTCCTCGCCACCGGGGTGGCCGCGCGTACGCCGGTCCCGCTCTTCCTCGCTCTCCCGTTCCTCCTCGCACCGCTCGGAGCCGCCCTCCTCGGGCCGCGCCGTGCGACCGCCGTACTCGAGTGGAACGTCTCGGGCACCGAGGCGGACGTCACGGTCCGGGGCCGTATCGTTCCGAGCGATCCCGCGCTCCAGCCGCGCGAGATGCTCTTGCGCATCGAGCGGCCGTCCGGACTTCTCGTTCGTGCACCTCCCCGGGTCGAGTATGCGCGCGATGCCCTCTCCTTCGAGCTCTCGTGGAGGGCCCACGAGCCCCTCATCACCCAGGTTCGGATCCCCGAGGTCCTGTGGACCGATCCCCTCGGCCTCGTCGAGCGGCCGGTCCGACTGCTCGCCGAGGAGCTGCCGGTGGAACGATACCCTCCCGAGATCGGCCGACTCGGCCGGTTGCGTCTTCGACGAACGATCGTCGCCCCCGGGGAGACGCAATCCCGCGCGGTCGGCTCCAGTGGGGAGTTCTTCGGTCTGAGGGCGGCGCTCGCCTCGGACCCACCGCGACAGATCAACTGGGCCGCGACGGCCCGCTCGGGACGTACGTGGGTCAACGAGTTCTATCTGGAACGAACCGGGGACGTCCTGGTCGTCGTGGACACGCGACCGACCGATCTCGGTCCCGAGGCGGACGAGCGGATCGTGGGGGTGGCCCGGGCGGCCGCGTTCGGCATCGCCGACGCGTTCCTCCGCGAAAAGGCGCGGGTCGGTGTCGCGACGTACGGAGAGTTCCTGAACGCCGTCCCGCTCGGATCGGGCCGCGCGCAACGGTTCCGGATCCGCCACGCGCTTCTCGATAGCCACGTCTCCAAGGTCGCGGGACCGTCCGAACGATGCGCGGTCGCCCTGCGGCGATTCTTTCCCACGGGGGTCACGACGATCGTGTTGACCCCCCTGGTCGACGACGAGGCGACCCACATCGTGCCGCACCTGCGCCGGCGCGGGTTCCCGACCGTGGTGCTGAGCCCATCGCCGATCACGGCGGTCCCCGAGCCGCCGGGGGCCCGCGAAGAGGACCTCGTGCTCGTCCGGCGACTCCTGCGCCTGGCCCGTCGCGAGCGGCTCGCCGCGGTATGGCGGGATGCTCCGGTGATCGACTGGGAGGAGTACTGGTCGCTCGCCCGGTTCCAGGAGATGCTGCGCTCGGGGCTCGGTGCGCGGAGGCGGACATGAGGGGCGGGACGAACGCGACCGTACGAGCGCATCGTTGGGAAGGCGTGGGACTGTTGGCCGTCGCCACATCCGTCGCGGTCGCGCTGGGCGTGTGGGACCCGCACGGGTCTGTGCTCGGTATCGGGATCGCGGTCGTGGGGTTCGCGGCCTCTGGTGCCCTGCGCGCGTACGCCGGCCCCCCCGTCCGGACGTACGAGTTCCTGCCGGCCGTGGCGGTCCTCGCCTACCTCGCCCTCATCGCCCCGATCTCGATCAGCACCGATCTGATCGCGGGGGTCGCCGCGCTCGCCCTGTTCGCGTGGCTCGCGGACGATCCGGATCGCCCGCGCGGGAACCTCCGCCGCTCGGGGGACGTGCTCCTGCTCCCCGCGCTCGGTCTCGCGGTGGCGGTCTCGAGCTCGCTCCTCATCCCTCCGGGCCTGCTGTACGTCGGGGTCGCGACCGCGCTCCTGGTCGGCGGCCTCTTGTCGGTCGCCTGGGTCCTGGGCCACCCCGAATCGTTCGACACTCCCGACGCGCCAACGATTTAGCCGACGTGCCCTTTCCGGGGTCGGCGTGGCCTCACGGCTGCGCTCGGGTACCGTCGAAGGGTCCCTCTCGACCCAACGCGGACGGGTCGTCCGCAGGGAGTGAAGTGAGGACAACCCCGGTGTCCGACAGCCCCGGCCTGGGTCAGACCGCGGAGAGGGCATCGGCCTACGATGAGGCGGATCGTTACGGTCGGGGGATACCGGGGACTCCCCCTTATACCGGGGGCGAATCCCCCGGAGCGGGGGGACCGGAATGGACGGGGTCGCGACGCGGGAACGGGTCGACCGGGTCCGGAGGGCGGTGCACCGGGCGATCGTCGGCCGGGACGCTGCGCTCGACCAGATCGCGGTCGGGCTCCTCGCGGACGGGCACCTCCTCTTGGAGGACCTCCCGGGTCTCGGCAAGACCCTGATGGCGAAGTCGTTCGCGCAGGCGCTGGGCTTGAAGTTCCAGCGCATCCAGTTCACCTCGGACCTCCTCCCTCACGACATCACCGGCACCGAGATCTTGAGCGCGGACCGGGAGCTGCGGTTCCGTCCCGGTCCGCTGTTCGCGAACCTGGTGCTCGCCGACGAGATCAACCGCGCCCCCCCGAAGGTACAGTCGGCCCTGCTCGAAGCGATGCAGGAGTACCAGGTGACGAGCGAACGCGCGACGTACCCGCTCGACCGACCGTTCCTCGTCCTCGCGACCGAGAACCCGCTCGAGCTCGAGGGCACGTATCCCCTGCCGGAGGCTCAGATCGATCGATTCCTTCTCCGGCTGAAGGTCGGATACCCGACGATCGAAGAGGAACGGGAGATCCTCCAGCGCCGCCGCGAGCGTAAGCAGGAGGCCGTCGAGGTGCCGGCGGTCCTCACGATCGCGGAGTTCCAGGAGATGCAACGGTCGGTGGAGGAGATCGCGGTCGACCCCTCCATCGAGTCGTACATCGTCGACCTCGTCCGAGCGACGCGGGACGACCCGCGCGCGGAGGTCGGCGCCTCCCCGCGAGGTTCTCTGGCCCTCATCCGGATCGCGCGCGCCCGAGCGCTGGTCGAGGGCCGGGATTACGTGCTACCGGACGACGTGAAATCGTTCGCGCTCCCCGCACTGGCCCACCGTATCACGGTCAGGGCCGAGCCGTGGATCCGAGGGATCCGCGGAGAGGAGATCGTCCGGGCCGCCCTCGAGCGCACGATCGTCCCGAAGATGCGCTAGGGCTCCGCGACCGGAAACGCTTACCTTCCCGGCCGATTCGCTCGCCCGTGTCCGAACCTTCCCGTCACGTCGTGATCGCGGATCCGATCGATCGGGCGGCCGTCGACCGGCTGCGCTCGGGAGCCTGCACGGTCGTCGACGCGACCGCCGGGGCCGACGCGCTTCGCGCGGCCTTGCCGGACGCGTGGGCGCTCGTGGTCCGAAGCCGAACGAAGGTGACGGAGGAACTGCTCCGGATCGCCCCCCACCTCCGACTGATCGCGCGGGCGGGGGTCGGGGTGGACAATATCGACATGAAGGCCGCATCGGCCCGCTCGATCGACGTCGTCAACGCGCCCAGCGCCGCGAGCGCGAGCGTCGCAGAGCTCACGGTCGCGTTCGCCCTGATGCTGGTCCGGCGGATGCTGCCGGGGATCACGTCGACCAAGGCCGGCGGCTGGGAACGGGGCACGAACGGCGGGGAGCTGGCCGGGCGCACGATCGGCTACATCGGGTACGGCCGGATCGCGCGCGAGGTCCAGCACCGGCTCGCCTCGTTCGGCGTCCGCGCGATCGCCTACGATCCCTTCCTCTCCGCTCCCGTCGACTCTACCGAGCTGGTCGACCTGCCAACGCTCCTCGCCCGTTCGGACCTCGTCAGCCTCCATGCCGCCCTCACCCCCGAGGATCGCCACCTGATCGATGCCCGGGCGTTCGAGCAGATGCGGCCCGGCGCGTTCCTCATCAACGTCGCGCGAGGCCCCCTCGTGGACGAGGGGGCCCTGCTCGCGGCCCTGAAGAGCGGCCGGCTCGCCGGCGCGGCCTTGGACGTCTACGAACACGAGCCTCCGACCCTTCGGGAGCTGCTCGAGCGCCCCGACGTGATCGCGACCCCGCACATCGGCGCCTCCACCCACGAGGGGCAGGCGCGGGCGGGCAGCCTGGTGGTCGACGAGATCCTTCGGGCGGCGCGTGGAGAGGCTTTGACCGCGCGCGTCCTCCCACCGAGCGGGGCCCGATGACGTTCGATCCCGAGACCACGACGTTCCTGATCGCCGGACCGGTCCGCATCCATCCGCGGGTGTTGCGCGCGATGTCGATGCCGTCCCTCAATCACCGAGGCGACTACTTCCACGGGGTCGTCGCGGAGATCCGCGAACTGTTGCCCGTCCTCTTCGGCACGAAGGGCCACCAGGTCATCGTGACCGGGAGCGGGACCGCCGGTCTCGAGGCGGTCTACTCCAGCCTCGTTCCTAAGGAGGGCCGGATCCTCGTCCTCAGCAACGGCAACTTCGGGGCACGGACGGACACCCTCGTGCGTCGGTACTCCTCGCAGGTCACCACCCTGACGGCGCCGTGGGGGAAGCACATCCCGTTGGACGCGGCCCGCGCGGAGCTCGAGAAGGGGGACGTGCGGGCGGTGTGCCTCGTCCACAACGAGACGAGCGTCGGGCTCGCGAACGATCTCGCGTCGTTGGCGCCCGCGGTGCGCAAGGCGGGCGCCCTCTTCTTGGTCGACGGCATCAGCGCGGCCGCCGGGATCCCGTGCGAGATCGAAGCGTGGGGGATCGACGCGCTCGTGGCCGGCTCGCAGAAGGGGCTCGCCGCTCCGGCCGGTCTCGCCCTGGTCCATCTCTCCGACCGAGCGCTCCACGAGCTGCATCCGGGGACGTACTACCTCGACCTGAAGGCGCACGTCGCCTCGCTCGAGAAGAACGATACCCCGTGGACCCCGGCCGTGCCCCTCTTCCTGGCGCTCCGGGAGGCCCTCGTGCTCCTCCGCGAGGAGACGCTCGCGGGTCGCCTCGCCCGCACCCACCGGCTCGCCGAGGCGACGCGGGCGGCCGTTCTCGCCCTCGGGTTGGAGCTGTTCCCCGATCCGAAGTACGCCAGCGACACCGTCACGGCGATCCGCAACCCGCCCGGCATGGAGGACGCCCAGGTCCGAAAGGTCCTCGAGCGGCAGTACAATATCCTCGTGCAAGGCGGGCAGGGGGAGGTGGCCGGCAAGATCTTCCGGATCGGGCACATGGGGATCGCCGATTGGCCGGATCTCCTGGTCGTGGTCGCCGCGCTCGAGCGGATCCTCGGGAAGGCCGGACGGCTTCCCCGACCCGGAGCCGCCCTGGAAGAGATCGTTCAGCGGATGCCCTGACCTCGCGCCCCGCGACCGCTTCCGCAACGACCGACCGAGGCCCCGCCGCGACGCTAGATGTCCACGATCACGCGCGCCCGGCCCCGATCGAGATCGAGCTGGAGATGGTGAAGGGTGATCGCCTTCACTTCGATCCGGAGGTGGTGGCGCGTCGGGTCGTACGTCTCTCCCGTGACGCTCGCCAGAATCCCGGTCGGCGGTCGTCCGACCGGCCGGACCTCGATCGCGTGCGCCAGGAACCCTTCCGTCTGCTGGAGCACCAAGAGCTGACTGAGGTACGCGACCGTGAGCGAGATCGGGTCGGCCCCGGAGGCGCTGACGGCCCGCGCCTCCCGAGCGGCGACCCGGCGCAGATCGGTCTGGAGCGCGAAGAGGCCGAGCCCGAGGGCCTCGAACAGCTCCGCCGGCGAGCCCCCGGTCGCCCAGATCCCCATGTCGGCGGTGGTGGGGAAGCTCCCCCATCGTCGGCGGGGGCGGCGGCCCGAGGCACCCCGCGGCACGGGACCGGCCAGGGTATGGAGGCGTTTAAGGGGTCGGCCGTCTGCGAGGGATTCCAATGCGCGCCAGCATGATCATCCCGACCCTCAACGAGGTGGAGTCCGTCGGCACGGTGCTACGCACGTTCCGGGCCACGGCGGACGAGGCGAACCGGTCGGTTTTCCGGAACGATCCGATCGATTGGGAGATGCTCGTGATCGACGGCGCTTCGACCGATGGGACGGGGGCCGCGGCCGAAGCGGCCGGCGCCCGGGTGATCGTGGAGCGCCGCAAGGGCTACGGACGGGCCTACCGAACCGGGTTCGCCGAGGCGACGGGAGAAATCATCGCCACCTCCGATGGGGACGGCACGTACCCGGTCGAGGAGATCCCGCTGCTGGTCCGGCGACTGCTCGATGGGAAGCTCGATTTCATCACCGGGGATCGGCTGGCGTTCGTCACGCGCGAGGCGATGACGACCGAGCACCGCATCGGGAATCGGGTGCTCAGCACGACGCTGGAGATCGCCTACCACCGGTACGTGACCGGGCCGGTCGGCACGAGCATTCACGACAGCCAGAGTGGTCTGTGGGTGTTCCGCCGGTCGATCCTCGACCGGGTGAGCCTGGCGCAGGACGGGATGGCGATGAGCGAGGAGATCAAGATCGAGGCGCTCGTCCGCGGGTTCCGCGTGGAGGAGGTTCCGATCCGGTACGGGGAGCGGGTCGGTCCTCCCAAGCTCTCGAGTTGGCGGGACGGACTGAGGAACCTGTTCTTCCTACTGCGCAAGCGGGTCGAGCTCGACCGAGAGCTCCGCGCCGCGGCCCGCCGCGATACGGCTCCCTGACCCCGCTACTGGGTCTTGCCGGATCGCTCGCGGGACTTGACCCGTAGGCCCTTGTAGCCGCACTTGCGGCATTGGACGGCCTTGGGAGGGTTCCGCGCCGAGCAGCTCATGCAGATCTTCTTGTTGAGCAGTCGCTCGACCGCCTCGGGGAACGGCATCGGTGCGCGGCGGGACCGTGGCCCTGTATAAAGCGTGTCCCCGGCCCGGGGCT
>JBEKEW010000041.1:0-9302 GCA_050013635.1 Thermoplasmata archaeon
CCGACCGGGCGGCCTGGCTGGAAACGGTCCACCGCACTCAGCACGAATACGTGGGCACTCCCGTGGCCTCCGAACGGACACCTCGCGGCAGCGATCCTACGATCGAGCGATTGCTGCTCGCGATCCTCGCCGCATCGGAGCAGGGTCACCCGCTCCAACCGGGCGAGGTGGTCGCTCGCGCGCGCGAGCTCCCCGGGACCGGCCCCGACGCCGCCCAGCTCCTCGACCGTTGGTCGGAGGTCGAACGCCGCGGTTGGGTCGAACGGACCGAGGACGGCTGCCGACTGACCCCGCAGGGGGAGCGGATCCTGGGCCTCAGCGTACCGACCGGGGCGGTCCGGGAGAGTGCGGAGCATCGAGCGCTGCTGCTCGCGGCATTTCGCATCTTCGCCCGCAAGGGTCACCGCCTTGAGATCGTCCGCCAGGGCCGTTTCGACACCACCCTGCCGGACGCGCGCCTGCGATTGCTGACGGATCCCGTGCAGCGGATGTCTCCGAGCGAACTCGCGGGAGCGATCGATCGCGTGCGAACCGGGTGGGCGTGGCGGTTCTTCCGGGGGAGGAACGTCCACGTGGAAGCGGAGGTATCGGGTGCGCTCCGCAGCGAACGGATCCGCCATGGCCTCCGAAAAGCCGCCCACCACGATGCGTTCGTCTTGTTCCTCGTCGCGGACGCGCACCGAGCACGTCGCGTGCGCGCGGTGCTCCGGGAGCAGGGCGTCGGCATCGACCGTGCCCAGGTCTGGACCCTCGCGCGCTGCCGAGAGGCCCGGGAGGGGCACAATCGGTAGATGGCCCCGTGCGGTGGGGAGGGGAGATGCGGGCCTTCGTCGCCATCGACATCCCCCGCTCGACCCCGAACGACGAGGTCGGGAGGACGAGGGCGCCTCCGGAGCATCTCACGTTGCACTTCTTCGCCGATCTCCGAGCGGACTTGGTGCCGACCGTGGTCGAACTGATGTCGGAGATCGCCCGCGAGACGGAACCGTTCTCCCTCACGATCGCCGGCGTGGGAGCGTTCCCCTCCGAGCGTAACCCTAAGGTCGTTTGGCGAGGGATCACCGACGGCCGGGAGGCCCTGGTCGATCTGGTCGCCCGGTTGGATCGACGTCTCGTCGCGATCGGCCTACCGATGGAAGCCCGTCCGTTCGTTCCCCATCTGACCTGGTTCCGGGTCCGCTCGGACCGGGAACGAGCCCTGGCACGTGACGTGTTGGCCGGCACCGTGGTGTCGCCCCCGCTCTCCATCGCGGTCGGATCGATCGGCCTGAAGGAGAGCACGCTGACCCGGGACGGGCCCGTTCACCGAACGATTGCGAACCTACCTCTCGGTGCGCGGAGCGGATCGGTCTGAGCCCCGCGTTCCGTCCCACAGCGGCCACTTTCCATCGCCGGGGCACTGCGAACGGGGGGTGGTCCCCATCGTCCTCGTTCCCGCATGCTGCCGCTCTTCGAGGGGGGCCTGATCGGTGGGGGCGTCGTCGGGGCGATCGGGCTTGCATGGCGCCACGCCACCCGCCGGACGATCGGGTCCCCCGACCTCGATCGGTTCCTCCGCGGACGTCAGGCGGTCCTCGACGCCCTGGCCCGGGACGGTCCCCTCGACCTCACGGGACCGCAATCTCGCCTCCGCCCCCGACCTCGAGCGGCGTCGCTGGCCGATGGGTTCGCCGCCCTGTTGACCCATGGCGTCTCTCCGCGACGATGGACCGCGAGGGACGGGCGGTGTCCGTGTTGGCCTCGAGGGAGAGCGATGAGCCCACGGTTCGAGCGACCGTCGATGAATCGTCCCTCGAGCGGCGGGTCGCGCGTCACGAAGAGGGGCGACGAGAGACGGCGCGGAGTTCGGTGACGGGCGGGAGCCTCTAGCTCGGTTCGCGCCCCACGAGGTCGTAGTAGCGGTACGCGGACTCGCCGGCGCCAAAGCAGTAGCGTAGGGTCGTGAACGGCCGCTTGAGCTCGGCCGCCGCGGCTCGGACCTCCTCGGTCGATCGCCCCTGGTGGAGCAGCATCTCGAACAGGTCCGCCACTTGGACCATCTCCTTCTCGGTCATCCCGACGCGCGTGAGTTCGGGCGTGCCGAGGCGGATCCCCTGGGGATGCTTCGGGCTGGCATCCCCCGGAAGCAGGTTCTTGTTGGCGATGATGCCGGCGTCGGCGAGCCGGCGCGCGACCACCTCGCCGCCTCCCTCGCGCGCGACCCGGACCGCGACGGTGTGGGACCGCGTGAACCCGAGGTGGGCGGCCAGGACGTCGAACCCTCGTTCATGGAGGGCCTGCGCGAGTGCGCGCGCGTTGGCGATCGTCTGCCGGGCGTAGTCGCGGCCGAACTCGATGTGCTCGGCGAGGCTGACGGCGAGCGCGGCCATCGCGTGCAGGTGGTGATTGCTCGTCACGCCGGGGAACGCTGCGGACCGGAGGCGTCGCATCAGCTCCTCGTCCTGGGTCTCGCCGAGGAGGATGCCGTGCTGCGGTCCGGGCAGGGTCTTGTGGGTCGACGCCGAGATCACGGTGGCCCCCTCGCGGAGTGGGTCCTGGAACTCCCCGCCCGCGATCAGGCCGAGGACGTGCGCCGCATCGTACCAGCCCTTGGCACCGATCTCTTCGAGCGTGCTCCGGAGCTCCTGAAGCGGTTGCGGGAAAAGGAACAGCGAGAGGCCAAAGAGGCAGACCTTCGGCCGCACCGCCTTGAGGATCTCGCGGGTCTTCGGGACGTCGATCGTCATTCGTTCCTCGTCCCAGGCGTAGTAGACGGGTTTGACCCCCCGCAGCCCGAACGCGCCGAACGAGGCGCTCGAGATGTGGGCCCCGTTCGCCAACCGGTTCGTTCCGATCAGGTCTCCCGGCTCGGCCATCGCTCGGAGCACCGCGAGGTTCGCAACGGTGCCCGAGATCGGCCGGACGTCGGCGAACGAGCATCGGAAGAGGCGGCGTGCGAGGTCGAGGCAGATGTTCTCCACCCGGTCGACGTCCTCGTTACCCTCGTAGTACCGTTCCCCCGGCAACCCTTCCGCATACCGCGAATGGAGGTCACTGATCAGGAGCTCCTTCGCATACGGTGAAAGGAGGTTCTCGCTCGCGATGAGGGGGATCGCCGCTTCGAACCGGGCCGAGTGGTGGCGGACGGTCTCTCGGATCTGGCGCACGACCCCGGCCATCTCGCCTGGAGCCGGACCGCCGGGCGGTGGGAGAGGCCCCCCCACCCCCCTATTTCCACTGGAACCGGTCATTCCCGCCCCGTGCAATGTGTGTGAGGCATGCCTGCCTCAGCATAACCGCGTTACCCACCTGATGCATATATTCCCCGACCACGTGGGTGCGAGCGGATGTCTCCCACGAACCCGAGCAAACCCGTCATGCCGTGGCCGATCCATCGTCGGTTCTATGTCGAGTATCGTAACGTCGACGTTCTCGAACATCTCAATCACGTCACCTACTTTGGGTTCATGGAGACCCTACGCTGCGACTACTACCTGCCCCTCCTTCCCAGTCCTCATCCATCCCAACTCGACATCATCATCGCAGAGGCGACGTGTCGCTATCTCGCTCCAGTCTCCTATGGAGAGGACCTCCTCGGAGAGGTCGCTGCGGCACGGCCCCTCGGCCGGACGAGCTTCGTTCTTCTCTATCGTTTTAGCCGGGTAGGAGAGAAGGAGATCGTAGCGCGAGGTCGCTCCGTGGTAGTCTGCTACGATTATTCTAAGAACGAGAAGAAGGAGATTCCCATGGAACGACGCCACGTCATGGAACGCCACCTGGTCGATCCTACGAGCGAAGGCTGGTAGGCACATGGGTGGGTGCGCGCGCGAATCTCCACTGGAAACAGGGGGGTGGGGGTGGTGTTATACATCAACCCTCGGGCACGGCGTGCTAGGCCGATAGGATGGCCGCCCAGAAGAGGGGTGCGTTGATCTTGCGCGCTCCTCAGCCCCGTCGCCCCACCAGCGTCAACGGGTCACGGTAAGGCTGCTCCCGTCAGGACCTGACCCGGTGCCCGTGATGGATAACCGCTAGACCGCTCCTCCGAGCGGTCATCGCAGTGCCCGCGACCCAGTGGAACAGAGCGTCGACGAAGCAACGCAAGACGTACTCCTCTTCCGAACGTCGCTCCTACCTGTCACCCCCGCTAAGGACGGTTTCGGTGTACAAGGGGACGCCCAACCCCCCGGTCAAGCCTAGCAGACAACGAACCCCCTCTCGGTATTTAGCATGGGTCACCGCCGGAGATGGCTGCGCCCGGGAGGAGAGGCGGGGCTACGCCCGAGCCGGCTGCATCCGGTGCAAGGAACGGACCGGAGCGAGGACGCTGCGGCGGGGTCGTCATCGAGCGAGCGGCATCGGCCGTCCCGGGCGTCGGAACGACAAGTAAATAGCGGCGCCCCCCTCGCACGGCCGTGGATCTCGAGGAGCGGGTCGAGCGCATCGCGCGGCGTACCCAGGAGGTGCTCACCCCGGAGGAGCTGCGTACGCTGCTCGCCTCGAACCAGCGGCCCCGCGCGTACATCGGTTTCGAACCGTCCGGCCTGTTGACGGTAGCCCACTTCATCACGACCCGTAAGATCCGCGACCTGCAGGAAGCGGGGTGCGACGTGACCGTCTTCCTCGCCGACTGGCACGCCTGGATCAACGACAAGCTCGGAGGCGATCTCGAGCGGATCCGGGCCTCGGGTCGCTACATGCAAGCGGCGTTCACCGCCCTCGGGGTCGACCCCGACCGGGCCCGATTCCGATGGGCGAGCGAGCTGACGGACCGCGCCGACTACTGGGCCCGCGTGGTGCGGGTCGCCAAGTCGACCAGCCTCGCGCGTACGAAGCGCGCCATGTCGATCATGGGCCGCAGCGAAGAGGAGGGGACCCTCGACACCTCCAAGCTGTTCTACCCCGCGATGCAGGCGGCCGACATCTTCGAGCTCCCCGTGGAGATCGCCTACGGCGGGATGGACCAGCGGCGGGCCCATGTACTCGCACGCGAGGTTGCCCACCAGCACGGCTGGCCGACCCCCTGCGCCATCCACACGCCACTTCTCTCCTCGCTGAAGGGCGGCAGCCGGATGGACCCGTCGAGCGGAGCGATCGAGGGGAAGATGTCCAAGTCGGACCCCGGCTCGGCGATCACGCTGCCCGCGCCCTCCGCGGAGGTCGCCGATCGGATCGCCCGGGCGTTCTGCCCCGCGAAGCAGGTCGAAGGGAACCCGGTCGTCGAGCTCGTGGAGTACGTGATCCTGCCGTGGCTCGGAACGATCGAGATCCCGCGTGCCGCGAAGTACGGAGGCCCCCTGTCGTTCCAGGAATCCACCAGCTTCCGTGCGGAGTGGGAGGCGGGAAAGCTCCACCCTGCGGACCTGAAGTCGGGCGTGGTGGCCGGATTGGACCAGCTGATCGAGCCGACCCGACGGTACTTCACCGACCACCCCGAGGTCTCCCCGGCGACGTTCCTGGGCTCTCCCTAGTTAGATAGTGTAGAAGCCCCATAGGGGCCGGGGTCGCAGAACGACTCTCGTCATGCCCGGAGGAAGCGCGCCCAAGGGATTCGAGACGTTCGGTCACGGCGGGCCGGTCGGGACCGTTCTCGTCCACGAGATCTTCGGCTACACACCGATCATCCGCGGGCTCGCCGACACGCTCGCGCACCAGGGCTATCCGACCGCGGCCGTGGATCTGTACGGCGGTCGGACGGCGCAAACCCTCGAGGGCGCGCTCGCCATGCGGGGCGCGCTCACCGAGACCCACGTCCTCTCCGCCCTCGATCGCGCGAGAACGGACGTCCGCTCCCGACTCGACCCGCCGGCGCGGGTCGGGGTGATCGGCTTCAGCATCGGTGGGGGATACGCGCTCCTGGGCGCCTGCAAGCTCCCCTTCGACTTCTGCGTCGACTCCTACGGCCGTATCGAACACGCCGCCGACGTGGCCGGGCTCCGAGGCCCGCTGCTGCTGATACTGGCCTCCGACGACGAGAAGATCACCGGATGGGCGTTCTCCGAGCTCCTGCCGGCGCTGAACCATGCGAAACGGCGGGTCGATGTGCAGGTGTACCCCGGGGTCCGACATGCCTTCCAGCGGCCGGGGTGGGAGGGGCACGAGGACCGGGCCGCGAACGATGCCTGGCAGCGCACGCTCGAGTTCCTCGCCCGCGTGCGGTCGGAGACGGGGTATCTACCCTCCGCGTAGCACCGGGACCCCGCGCTCGCGCCAGCCTTAAGTAGCGGTCCCCTTAGCGCTCCCACCCGTGAGCCGAGGATCCCCTGCGGGGTTCCGCTGACGCGAGGTACACATGGCGCGACCAATCTACGTACGATTCGAGACGCCGAGCGACGTGGCCGACAAAGCCCTGCAGCTCGTCCAAGTGGCGAGCGAGACCGGAAAGATCCGGGTCGGGACGAACGAGGTCACCAAATCGAGCGAGCGCGGTGAGGCGAAGCTCGTCGTGATGGCCGAGGACGTGGACCCGGTCGAGATCCTCGTCCACGTTCCGATGCTCTGCGAGGAGAAGCGCATCCCCTACCTCTACGTCAACAAGAAGCAGCGGCTCGGCCAGGCGGCCGGTCTCACCAAGTCCGCCGCGAGCATCGCGATCGTGGAGCCCGGCGAGGCGAAGGCGCTGCTCGAAGAGCTCACGAACGCGTTCCCGACCCTGAAGAAGTGACGGGCCCGAACGGTCGAGGTCGCAGGCGATGGCGGATGACAAGGGGTCCCCGGCGGAGGTCGTGGAGCTGATCGGCCGCACCGGCATGGCCGGAGAGGCGACCCAGGTCAAGGTCCGCGTCCTCGCCGGCCGCGACCGCGGCAAGATCATCACGCGCAACGTCGCCGGACCGATCCGCCTCGGGGACGTCCTCCTCCTGCGAGAGACCGCGCGCGAGGCCCGAAAGCTCTCGATCCGCTAGGGAGCTGGAGGAGCCGATGGTCGTCAAACGTCAGTGTTCGTTCTGCGCGGATGAGATCGAGCCGGGCACCGGCATGATGTTCGTCAAGCGCGACGGCACGGTCTACAACTTCTGCTCCAGCTCCTGCCGCAAGCAACAGCTCCACCTCGGCCGGGTCGGCCACCGCCGCAAGTGGACCCGCGCTCACGCTCAGAAGAAGGCGACCGAGCAAGCGGGAGGCCGCGCTGCGGCAAGCCGGGCGGCGGCCGCCGCCGGGAAGGTTCCCAAGCCGACGCCGGCCCCGGAACTCCCCATAGAGGCCGCTCCGGAGGTGGCCCCTCCAGCCCCGGTGACGTCCGCTCCGGCGCCGAGCGCGGAGGCCAAGCCGAAGGGCCGGCGCCGATCGAAATCCGACGCGAGCGACTCGAAACCCACGCCGCCGTAGAAGCTCGTCGGTCCGATCGGCGACGCTCCCGGGGGATCCCCGGTGGGCCGGAGTTCTCGTGGAACGGAAGGGGTAAGTTCCGCTCCGGACCGGTCGTTCCGTGGATCCCGAGATCCCGTGGGCTTCCGCGAGCGACCTGGCGGAGTACACCTACTGCCCGAGGGCGTACTGGTATCGAACGCACCCGCCCCCCGGGGAGGTTCCCCGGGGATCGCAGCGCCGAGCCGAGGCCGGCACGCGCTATCACACGCGCGAACTCCGTTCCGAGGGAGCGCGCGAATCGAATGCCGGTGCCTACCTCGTCCTCGTCGGGATCGGGCTCGTGCTCCTGGCCGCGGTGGGGGTCTGGGTGTGGTCGCTCCGCTGACGATTCCTCTCCTTCTCGGGTTGAGCGCCGCGGGGGTGGTCGCGCTCGCCGTCGGGGCGTGGTCCCTGTACCGGCGGGCGCAGGATCGTGTCCACGGGGACCTGGTCGCGGTCGATGATGGGCGTCGACGGAACGCCTCCCTCGTCTCGCATCGGTACCGCCTCTCGGGCCGTCCCGACTCGTTACGCCGGACCCGCGAGGGCCGGATCGTGCCGATCGAGATCAAGAGCCGGACGAGCCCGCCGAACGGACCTCCGCTCTCCCACGTCGTCCAGGTCTGGGCGTACTGCCTCCTCGTCGAGGAGACGACCGACGTATCCCCACCGTACGGCGTGCTCCGGTACTCGGACGGCGGGCAGTTTCGGATCGACTGGGGAGCGGCCCAGCGGGTTCGCCTCCTTGCGCTCCGGCAGGAGGTCGCGCGACCGTACGACGGTCGGGCACGCCCCGCCCCGGTGCGCTGTGCGCGGTGCCGCTATCGGTACGGGTGCGACGTGCGCGCCGCGTGATCCGTCGATCGGGACCCCTCGCGGCGGCACCAGTACACTTCGGTCCGATAGGGAATATCGACGAAGCGCCGTCCCCGGGTCTCGGGGTCACGGGCGAGGAGCTCTCGGACGAGCCGGGCGACCGTGCGCTGCTCCGAGGGGGGCTGAACGGCGACGATGCTGACGGAGAGCGCGCGCGCGACGACGCCCGGAACGTCCGTCCGCTGGACGTGGCGAAAGGTTCGATGATGCAGCGGACCGAATCCGACTCCGCCTCGCTCGAAGACCCGCAACCAGCGCCGCTGGCGCGTGCGGGGGATCCCCCGACCGTACCGATCCAGGATCCGCGTGAACTCCCGCATCCACGGGACCCGCTCGTCGCGCATGTTCCAGACGAGGCCGAGACCTCCTCCAGGTCGGAGGGCGCGCGCGATCTCGCGGAGGGCGGTCCGCGTGCGGAACCAGTGGAACGCCTGGGCGACGAGCACCGCGTCGGCGAACCGGTCCGGGACCGGGATCTGCTCCGCCGTTCCGTCCAGCACCGGGAGGTCGGGGACCCGGCGGCCGAATTCGAGTCGCATTCCCCGCGTCGGTTCGACCGGGACGAGGGCGGCTCCCAGCGGGCGCAGAGCCCGCGTGAACTTCCCGGTGCCACTTCCGAGCTCCACGATCGTCCGTCCCGGCCCGAGGCGGAGCACGCGGGCGAGATGCCGGATCGCTTCGGGCGGATAGTCGGGGCGTCCTCGCTCGTACGTTCTGGCCGATCGATCGAAACCGCGGACCGCACGGTGGGTCCGTCGATCGCGGGTCCGAACCGGAACCATGGTCGCACCCGGACCCCGGAACGAACGGCGAAATAACGCCGTCGTCCGCGGCAACCTTTTCATGGGCACCGGGTTCGCCGGCTCGATGGCAGAAGGGTCGGTCGAGCGTACGCTCGTTCTCGTCAAGCCCGATGGGGTCCGTCGCGGGCTCATCGGGGAGATCGTCGGGCGGCTGGAACGCAAGGGGCTCAAGCTCGTCGCCGCGCGCCTCATGCACGCCTCGCCCGAGCTCGCCGCGCGGCACTACGCCGAGCACCAGGGCAAGCCGTTCTACCCCGGTCTCGTCCAGCACATCACTTCGGCGCCGATCTTTGC
>JBEKEW010000042.1:0-9085 GCA_050013635.1 Thermoplasmata archaeon
GTACGTCACCGGAGCGGTCCTCCCCGTGGACGGCGGCCTGCTCCGTTCCGTCGGCTGACCGTTACGGGGCGTCCGGAGGCAGGGCCTCGCCCCGGAACTCCTCCCGCTCGGGAGCGAAGACATCCAAGATCACGGTGGGGCGCTTCGGGTCGGAGAGGAGCTCGTGCGCGACCCCCGGAGGCACGTAGCATGCGTCCCCCCGGACCATCGTCCAGGTCGCATCGCCGACCGTGAATCGCCCGCCGCCCTCGAGCACGGTGCCGTACTGCGCGTGCGGGTGGGTGTGCTTCGGGAAGGTGCTTCCCGGGGCGATCCGATAGAGGACCAGCATCGCGCTCGACCCGTGGGCCAGGATGCGTCGTTGGACGCCGGGCAGGATCTCATGCCACGCCGCGCCCTTCTCGTGCCATAGCGGCATCGTCGCCGAGAGGCATCTGCGGTATTTGGCGGGTCGGGAGCGCACGGCGCGACCGGTGGCGTCGAGACGGCGAGGCATCAAATCCACGGGAGGGTTCGTCCACGTAGCGATGCCCGGATTCCCCCGACTGCAGGAATCGTACGATTTTGCGATCGTGGGGGGAGGCCACGCCGGCCTCCAGGCCGGACTGAAAGCGGCCCTCCTCGGTCATACCGCCGCCCTGATCGATCGGGGTCCGAAGTTCAGCCGTTCCTACTATGCGCCCAGGATGGACAACATTCCGGGATTCCCCGCCGGGATCTCCGGGCACAAGCTCCTCGATGCCCAGATCGCCGCGGTGCGCCAGGTCGACGCGTCGGTCGGCTACTTCACCCCCGCCGAGGTGACGAGCGTCGAGCGCTCCGAAGAAGGCCGCTTCGCGGTCACGTTCGAGTGGCTCAAGCAGCGCCAGGTCGCGCGGGCCCGCGCCGTGATCCTGGCGATGGGGGTCGTCGATCGGATGCCCGTGATCGGAGGCAAGATCGATCCCATCTTCCCGTGGGCGAACCAGGCGATCGTCGAGTTCTGCGTCCTCTGCGACGGGCACACGCTGCCGGGAAAATCGGTCGCGGTGCTCGGTCACGACGCCTTCGCGGCCCGAACCGCGATCGATCTGCTCCATTTCCACCCCGCCTCGGTGGAGATCCTCACGCACGGTCGCCCCCTATTGGAGGGGAGCACGGAGGCGGAACGGGTCGATCTCGAGCGCCGTCTGGCCGAGCACCAGATCCCGCACCACGAGCCGGAGATGGTGGGGTTTGATGGGATCCGAGAGGGGCGCTTCCATGTCCGGTTCGCGGACGGGAGCGTCCGGCAGTATGACAAGGGATTCAGCGCGCTCGGTTGGTACCAGATGAACGAGCGGATCCCCCGGTCGATGGGCGCCCGGTTCGACGCCGACGGGTTCGTGGTCACCGACGAGGACTGTCGGGTGCTCTCCGCCGCGACCGGCGAACCGATCCCAGGACTGTACTGCGTAGGCGACCTGCGCAATGGATGGAACCAGATCCCCGAGGCGTGGGCGACGGCGGAGCGGGCCGTGATCCACGCCTATTCGTGGTACCTTTGACATCCTCCCCCCCCCACGGAGACCATAGGGAGGGAATGGTGGAACGCGTCGGAGAGTTGGGCCAGAGACTCCTCCGCCACCCGCGGGTTCCCGCGCCCCGACCGGCGACGGCGCGCTACCTCGAAGCTGCCGGAACGATACGGGAAACGGGCCCTTGCGGTGGGCTCGCGATCTGAAGGTGCCGCGCGAGCTCGGGAAGATCGTTCGCGATCGCGGACGCGCCCGCGGCGAGGAAGCGGTCGACCGACATCGACGACGGCTCCGACGGATCGGGAAGGACCGCGTAGAACCGCACGCCCGCCCGAGTCGCGCATTCGGCATCGATGAGGTGATCCCCGACGTAGAGGGCCCGCTCGACCGGGACCCCCATCTCCGAGAGGAGGTGGAGGAGCGACTCCGGGGAAGGCTTCGCAGGGCCGGGAGCGCTCCGGGTGCGCATGAACGGGAAGAAGCGGTCGAGCTGGGTCCGGGCGAGGGCACCTCGAGCGAATGCGTCGGAACTGCGCGTGAGCAGCCCGAGGCGGAAGCTCCGTTCCTGAAGCCCACGGAGAAGGGCCGACGCGCCGGCACGGGCCGTCGTGCGATCGAGCGCTTGCATCTCGATCCCGTCGATCAACTGGTGGACCTCCCCGTCAAAGCGGATGAGGAGCGGGGTCGAGGCCTCCGAGGCACGGAGCTCCTCCCGGGCCGCATCGAGGGTCCGGTGCAGCGGTTCCTCCGGGCTCAGTCGGCCGGGCGCGACCCCATACCGTTCGGCGAGGCGGATCACCTCGTGGCGCATCCGGCCGAAGTCGTGCCGTGAGATCACGAGCGTGCCATCAAGATCGAAGACGATCCCCAGAACGGGCTCCAGGAAGCGGGGCTCAGGAACGCGGGCCGGCATCGGTACCTTCCGACAGAAAAATACGGAAGCGATGGTACGTAAAGGCTTCCTTCCAGCGGAACAACGGGCCGAGCCGTCGACCGACCGCGGAGCTAGGCGCCTCGAGGCCGTTCCAGGGTAACGATCGATTCGCGCAGTCGGAAGCTCCGACGTTGACCGGAGCGCCGTTCGCGGGCGATGTCGACCGACCGGATACGGAACCCTACGGAGACCCCCAAGCGGGCCGTGATCAGGTCTCCGGGGACGTACGTCCCCGCCAGGAGCGAGTCCCCGATCACGAGCACGAACCGTCCCCCGGGTCGGAGGGCTCGGTAGACCCCGGAAAGGATCGGAAGGAGGTCCCGGAAATACCGGTGGACCACGGCGTGCATGTCGTCGCGCCGGTACGAACCTTTGCGGACCGTCTGGTCCCGGATCCGCTCCAGGATCTCGGGCAACCACGGGTCCGGCGCGTCGTGGGTCGTGCGATAGGCGACCGTTTCCGAGCGGGGCAGGTTATCGCAGGCGACCTCCGCTCGTCGCAACTTCGCAAGATCCGCGTACGACGTGACGTACCCCAACCAGGCGAGGTCGAGCTTGTAGTTCATCACGTAGTCCATCCCGTTCACATACGGCGGGCTCGTCACAGCGAGGTCGACCGATTCCGGCGGCAGATCGATCGAACGCGCGTCGCGTTGTTCGACCACCAGCGCCGGTCCCCAGTGCGATCGCTCGGGCGCCAGCGCCGCCAGGTCCGAGCGCATCTCGGTGACGGCGGAACGGAACCGTTCGAACGGAGCGGGACCCGTCGACCCGGCCGGTCGGTACCCGAGGCAGGGGGAGCGGCGAAGGCGGCTCGACGGGATGAGGATCCGACCAAATGCGAGCCGGACCGCCTCGTCCTCGGGCCGGGCCGAACCGGGGAGAGCGTCCCTCAGCCGCAGGAGGTCGGCGAGCGCATGGGGTTCGAACTGGCGGCGGGTCTCGCGAAGGAACGGAAGGGCGCCCGGGGTGGCACGTCGGGCCCGCGCCGCGGCGCGATCCGCCGCGCGTTCCAGCGTCGCTCCGTCGAGCTCGAACCGACCCTTGACGCGGGCGGCGAGGGCCGCGGGAGCCAGCAACTCGAAGCCGATGGCGCGGGCCCCCGCGCGCCGCGCTTCCACCAAGGTCGTTCCGCTTCCCGAAAACGGGTCGAGCACGGTCGCGCGTGCGGCGAGCTCCGCATGGTCGATCACCGCCCGCACGAACTCGGCGGAGTACCCCTGAACGTACGGCCACCAACGATGGATCGGGAGCTGGTCGTTCGAGCTGAACGTGATGGGACCGTCGTACGCCCCGAGCGCAATTCCGTTCTCGTGCTCAAAGCGCTCCCGGAATGCGGTCGGGTCCTCGAAGTCTTCCCGGCTATCGAGGATCTCGTAATCGCGGAGGATCCACAGCCCACGTCCCATCCGGACGACCTCCCCCCGAGCTGCGAGGCGGTCGAGCTCCTCTACGACGGCCGGTGAGCCCACCTCCAAGCGCCGAGCCAGCTGGCGCACGGTCGCCCCGATCGCTCCGGTCTCCCCGAGGGCGGTGCGTAGCTCGGCCGATGGGTCCGGCGCCGATGCCGCCGGAAGCGCGACCACGAAGGGTCGTATCGACGCCGTTCCTATCTCCCTATCGGTGGGAAACCGGGGTCCGTCGCGCCGTCCGGCGAAGCGAACTCGTCCGCGTTCGATGCGCATCGGCAGGGTGCCGCGGGCGTACCCGGCCGGATCGGTGCTGGCGGAGCTCGAGCGCTTGCAGCTCGGAGAGCAGGTCGCGGCGCATCTGTCGGCGCTCTTCGTGGAACGACCGGGCCCAGGGCTCGCGGCGGTGATCGGGATCGAGCTGGTCCAGCCGTTGGGCCAGCAGATCGCGGTCGTGGAGCTCTCCCAATCGACGCTGGACCGTGGCCAACCGACGTGGGAAGGTGGGGGAACGCGTTTCCCGCAGGGCGTCCTCGAGGTCGGAGAAGTAGCGCCATCGACGCACGCGCACCCGGACCTCGTGGAGGCGCTCGGCGGTCGGGCGGCGAATCGACCGCTTCCGCGCCCGCCGGGCGGACTTCTCCAGACGGCGTCGCTCGTCTTGCAGGCCGCGAGCGATCGTGCCCGTCGACGGAGCGGTGATCGAGCCGCCCAAGGCGACCGCCACCTCCTCGAAGAGTCCGGCCTGTCGTTCCGCCCGCAAGGTGGCGCTCAGGAGCTCCCGGCCGGTTCGGGTATCATCCCGCAGCCGTCGGCGCAGCGTCCACAGGGCATTGTTCTCCGCGCTCTCCGAGGATGCGGAGCTGCCCAGGAACCGATCGACGAGGGCCAGCGCGACATCGAGGTCGCGCACCTCCCCGACAAGCTGCGTCAGCCGACGCAATCGGGAGTCCAGGGCCGGCCACGCACGCCGTCCCGTACGTCGCCCGATCCGGGCCGCAACACCCGCGAGCGTCCGGAGCCGGCGCAGGTCCCGATGCAGGTCGTGAAGATCCTCCGCGGTCGGGTGCGGTCGATGGATCACGCGGTCCGTCGAGGCGGTCGCGGCCGTCAGGCGCTCCCGAACGTACCGCGCCAGGACCTCCGGCGATAGAGCGAACCCGCGAGACCTCGACATGATTGTTGGCCCCCTGGATGACCCCGTGGGGTGACCGGCGCCTCAGGGGCACACCAGCCCAGGGAGTAAGGCGTACACGGGTCGAGGAGATGGGAGCGCGATGATTCTTATTGGGGAGGTGCGTAAGGGACCGCCGTGGGACGAACCCCGAGTGCCACGCTCCAACGCATCGGGGATGGCTCAGGGGCGCGGTTCTCCCACGCGATCGGAGTGATCGACGTCGGGTCGAACACCTCCCGCCTCGTCGTCTTTGACGCCTCTTCGTCGTGTGCCATCCGCCCGATCTTCGAGACGAAGGAGGTACCGCGCCTCGGCGCCGGACTCCCACCGGACGGCCGTCTCACCTCCGAAGCGAGCGCGCGGGGGGTCGCTGCGATGGAACGGTTCGCCCGCACCCTCGAGTATCTCGGCGTTTCCAAGACCCTCGCCGTCACCACCAGCGCCGTGCGGGACGCACCGAACGCCGGGGAGTTCATTGCGGCGGTTCAACGCGCCACCGGGATCCTCTTGCGGGTGCTGAGTGGGAGCGAGGAGGCGCGGTACGGCTACCTCGGGGTCGCGAGCGCCTGGGAGCTGGCGGACGATCTCATTTGCGATCTAGGAGGCGGCTCGCTCCAGCTGGTGCACACCCGCAAGGGGGAGGTGGCGAACTCGGTCAGTTTGCCGCTCGGGGTCTTGCGTGTGACCCAACGGCACATCGGCCACGATCCTCCCAAGGGCCGGGAAGTGGAGGAGCTGCGCGAGTACGTGCGCGACACCATCCAGACGACGATCGAGGCGTTCGGAGGCGCCCATCGGCGCCTCTTCGCCATCGGGGGGACCGTGCGCTCCGCGGCGAGGGCCGCGATCGCGCTCCGCGACTATCCCGTGCGGCGCGTGCACGGGTTCCCGATCCGAGCCCACGATCTGGATGCGCTGATGGACCTCATGGTGGAGATGCCGAGTCCGAAGCGCCGCGCGATCCCCGGTATCGGCAGCGATCGCTCCGATGTCATCGTCGCCGGGCTGGTCGTGCTCGAGGAGGTGCTTCGCGCGTCGGGGGCACCCGAGATCGTGGTCACGGGCACCGGCATCCGCGACGGATTGGCTCTCGAGATGATCGGGGCGCATCTTCCCGCGTCCGCCATCGAGCTCGCCTCCCGATCCGTGACCGCCGCTTCGGAGCGGTTCTCGTTCTCCCTGGCCCGAGGGCGGGCCGTGGCCGATCTGGCAGGCCAACTGTTCGATCTGCTCGCGGAGGGCCAGAACTGGGGACCCAGCGAACGTCTCGCGTTGACGACCGCTGCGTGGATGCACGATGCGGGGACCTCGATCGATCTCTGGCGGCATGCCTACCACTCGGCCTACCTCATCCAGAACTACCCGATCTACGGGCTGGAGCAGCACGAGACCCTGCTCGCGGCGAGCATCGTCGCCCAGCATGCCGGGGACGATCTCCCCTCCGGCTGGCGGCGCGGTCTCGCGCCGGTACTGCGCCCGAGCGACGCTTCGACGGCCCGCCGGCTCGGCGCGGTCCTGCAGATATGCGGGCTCCTCGCGGTGGCCGAACCGCGCTTCTCGCTGGCGCCCGGGGGCCGAACGCTCGGAGTCACCTTTTCTACTCCAACGAGTACTACCCTCCCGCCGCGCACGGTGGAAAAGGCCCGCAAGCCGATCGAGCGCGAGTTTGATGTCGAGGTCCGGATCAAGGATGGCTGACCCCTCGAGCCCCGTACACGGCTATCCGGGGCGTCTGTTCGTCTTCGAAGGGCTCGATGGGAGTGGCAAGTCGACCCAGGCCCGGCTCCTGGGGAAGTGGCTCTCCTCGCAGGGATACCGTGTCTTCCACACGGAATGGAACTCTTCCGAGCTCGTCTCCAACATCATCCGCCGGGGGAAGAAGAAGGGCCTGCTGACCCCCACCACGTTCTCCCTCCTTCACGCCACCGACTTCGCCGACCGGTTCGAGCGGCAGATCCTTCCACCGTTGCGAGCGGGATACCTCGTCGTGTGCGACCGGTACTCGTACACCGCGTTCGTCCGGGATTCGGCGCGGGGATGCGACACCGCCTGGGTGCGCAACATCTACGACTTCGCACCGACCCCCGACCGAACCTACTACTTTCGCGTGCCGGTCGCCGTCACGCTGCGACGCAAGCTCGCGTCACGCCTGAAGATTTCCTACTACGAGGCCGGCATGGACCTGGGGCTCTCCGATGACGTGACCGAGAGCTATCTGAAGTTCCAGGAGCGCCTCAAGCGGGAGTACGACCGCATGGTCACGACGGATGGGTTCACGGTGATCGACGCGGAGCGGCCGGTGGAGCGGATCCAGATGGATCTCCGCCGCGATCTCCAGCCCATGCTCGAGGACTTCCCGACCGGAGAGACCTTGCAACATGAAGGATAGGTCGTACGGCACCCATCTTCCCGGGGTCTCGGACGAGCCGCTCACCGGTCGCCTCATCGTGGTGGAGGGCGCGGACGCGTCGGGCCGCACGACCGAGGTCGAGATCCTCCGCGAGTGGCTCGAGGTCGAGGGCCATCCGGTCGTCGACACCGGCTTGCGCCGCTCCACCCTCGTGAGCGAGCAGATCGACCGGGCCAAGGAGGGACACACCCTGGGAGGCGCGACCCTCGCGTTGCTCTACGCGACGGACTTCGCCGATCAGCTGGAGAACAAGATCCTGCCGTCCCTCGCCGCCGGAAGTACGGTGCTGGCGGATCGGTACATCTACACGCTGATGGCGCGGGCCGTCGTTCGCGGCGCGTCGCGCGAATGGGCCCAACAGCTGTACGCGTTCGCGCTGCGGCCCGACCTCACGCTCTTCTTGGACGCACGCCCCGAGATCCTCATGCACCGGGCGATCTCCAAGTATGGCAGCCTCGACTACTGGGAGTCCGGGATGGACATGTCGATCTCCTCGGACCGCTTCGAGAGCTTCCTCGAGTACCAGTTGCGATTGCGGCACGAGTTCGGTTGGATGGAGGAGCCGTACCACTTCCACATGATCGACGCCAACCGCCGACCGGATCAGGTGCACCGCGACGTGGCGGAGATCGTGCGCCCGCTCTTCGAGACGGCTCCGGAGAGGAAGCGCCCCGGGACGTCCGCCGCCCCGGGGGCCGCTACTTCGCGATCGAGGACAGCTGGCTCCGAGTGACCAACCATTCGAGGCGAGCGCCGCCGGGTCGGATCGCCCGTGGGAATTCCAGGGACGCCGCTCCCGCCTTCGAAAACCGGCTCAGCGGCACACCGTCCCCGGTGAGCGCGAGCCCGATCAACTGTTCGAGCCCGGGTTGATGGCCGACCACCATGACGTGCGCGCCGAGGCTCCGCGTGGTCCGCCGCAGCTTCTCGAGGATGGGAGCCGGAGGGGACCCCGGACCGAGATCCTCCCAGAGCTCGATCCCCGGAGGAGGGTCGAACGCCGTTCCGAAGAGCTTGGCGGTCTGGTGGGCCCGACGGGCGGGGCTGGACAGGAGTCGATCGACGTGCGGCACCTCCCGGGCGAACCCTGCCGCGGCGCTCCGGGTCTTTCGAACCCCTTCGGGGGTCAGCGGCCGCGCCAAATCGTCGGGCCAGCGTCGGGGGTCCCTCGGCGCGGCGGGGCCGTGGCGGACGAGATAGAGATGCATCGCCGCGGACGACCCTCCCGAGCGATTTCACGCTTTGCCCGAGCGGGGCGATCAGCGGGCCGCGACCCCACGGGGCCCGGTCGGGGTCGATCGGAGCAGGACGCCGATCGCTCCCCGTACGAGCAGGAGTGCGATCAGGAAGAGGGGGATCAGCATCGCGTCGCCCCAGGGCCAGGGCACTCCGGCCGCTTCCCCGAGCCAGAACGTGGCGAAGGCGAACAGGAGCGAGGTCGCTCCGAGCTTGAGCCAGGGTACCTTGATCCGGCGGATCCGCTCGTGGACCACGAGGGCGAGGCCGATCAGCAGGCCACCGGCGAGCACCGCACCGATCACCGCCGCCCATCCTTGACCGGTAGCGGCGATCGGGAGCAGCACGATCACGGCCTCGGTCGTTTCTACGGCTCCGACCGTGAACCCCCCGGTGAACTGGATCGTGCGGGCTCCCCGCGGC
>JBEKEW010000043.1:0-9040 GCA_050013635.1 Thermoplasmata archaeon
CCTCCGCGACGCCATCGTCATCAGTTCCTCCGGTAAGACCGTGACGATCAGCACCAACGTGGTCCCGTATCTCTGGGTGGCCGCGGGCATTGACGCCGTATCCTTTGCGATACTGATCGGGAGCTTCCTGTTCTATCGTAAGGCGTTCGTCGGGTTGGCGCCCCACGCCTCCGCGTTCTCGACCCCGGCGACGTTCGCGATCATCGCGATGGTAGGCGCGGCGATTCTCATACCCGGAGCGCTGGTCGAAGCGGGATATTCGGCCAATCTCATCCAGTGCCTGAACCAGACCGGAAGCACCGGAAGCAGCTGCCTCGCGGCCCATCCCCTTCTCGGTTCCCTCGCCCTGATCGGGGTGGCGGGCCTCCTCTTCTTCATCGGGCTCATCGGCGTCTTGGTCGGGGTCTGGCGTGTCGGGGTGCGCTACCAGCGGGATCTGCCGAAGGCCGGCGCCGTGCTCTCGATCTTTCCGTACGTCAACTGGATCGGCATGCTCCTCAACTACGTGGGAGCCAGCGAAATCCTGGCCCGCCTTCGTGGTGGTGGCGGCCCGGGCCTGCGCTGAGCGGCGTGCGGTCGTCCTCCGACCGGCCCTGTCCGTAGGGGGGGACCGAGAGAGCTCTCACCCCCACGAGGGGATGGATCGCCCCGATCAAGTGCGATGGTCACGGGGTGGATTTCGTGGCCAAGGGCACCGGGCAGCACCAGCGCGTGGAGACCCGGCCTCCCCTCCCAAAGGGCGAGCCGGACCCGTGCGGCACGATCCGCCGGGCGGGGCGCAGCCACCCAACCCGGGACGGCTGCCCGCGATGGAAGCCCCCGAACTTGCTCGGGGGAGGCGGTCACACAATGGATATATGGCGAGTCCGGGTTCCGGCACGTGATGGCACCCGGTGGAGCATCCCCTTCCCCCAGCGACCGGGCGCGGACCATCGCCGCGAGCCGCCAGTCGCGTTGGAACTCGCAAGCATACGGGGACGAGACCAAACTCAGGGAGATCGCCGCGAAGCACGCCCGGATCGCCGCGCGTGCCGGTCAGCGCGCGGCCCGCTACAACACACGCGTCGACCGGCTGCGACATCAAGCCGCCACGTTGCGGGAGAAATCGCTGAAGGTCCGATCGGCGATCCCGAAGTTCAAGGCGGACATCGATGGCCTCCATCTCCAGGTGAAGACCGCCACGCAAGGGAACCCCAAGGCGGCGCATGGCACCGACGTGACCAAGCTCCAGTACCGTGCCCGCAAGCTCGAGCAGAAGGTCGCGAACCGGGAGGCCCGCGCCAGCCGGATGGAGGCCCGCGCCGCGGTCAAGACCCAGAAGGCGGCGGAGCTCCGTGTCAAGGCCGACAAGTTCGCCGAGACCCAGCGAGCCGCGGACGCTGAGTCGACAACGTACCGGCAACGCGCCGATCAACTTCAGATGACGAGGCAAGGGACCTCCACCGACCCTCCGCGCCTGCCATGATCCTCGTCGTGACCGTGGGCATGCCCGGCTCGGGCAAGGACGAACTGGTCGAGGTCGCGCGCGGCATCGGCCTCGCGACCCTGAAGATGGGCGACCTGGTCCGAGACGAGACCCGGCGGCGCGGCCTCGCGCTCAGCAATGCCAACGTGGGTCGCATCGCCTCGGAGGAGCGCGAGAAGCACGGCCCCGCCGTGTGGGCGCAACGGGCCCTCCCGAAGCTGACCGAGACCCGGATGCTGGTCGACGGGTGCCGCTCGGATACCGAGGTGACGGTGTTCCGTCATCATTTCGGCGACCTGTTCGTGCTCGGGATCTACTCCTCCCCCGAGACCCGATATCAGCGCTTGGAGCGACGCGGACGCAAGGACGACGGCGCGGACCTCCAGGAGTTCTTCGACCGCGACCGCCGGGAGATGAAGTGGGGTATCGGCAACGCGTTCGTCCTCGCGGACGGCCTGATCGTCAACGAAGGATCGCTCGACGAGTTCCGCCGCACGGCCCGTGCGACCCTCGAGAGGATCCTCGCTCGCGCGAGCGACCGCTGATCCGGGCGCTCACGGCGAGGCGGACGGCGGTCCGGAGCTCATCGCTCGGGCCACGAGATCGAACCGTTCGCGGTCGATGACGATCCCGACCCGGCGGTACGAGGCGCTCAACTCGAGCGCAGCGGTGGCGAGATAGGCGTCGCGCTCGCCGATGAACCCCTTGGAGCCCGCTCCCGAGGCGAGCGTCCGATCCCATTTCAGCGCGTACTCATCCGGGTCCTTTGCCGGCGGGGGATACCGGCCGAGGCGATGCTCCCGCAGCGTACGTCGCACGAGCTCGATGTAGCCGATGTTCCGCGTGAACATGTCCGCGGCACCGAGGTCGGACGCGTCGAGCGGCGATACGGGGATCCTCCGGGCGGTCGCCCATTCCAGGATCGCGATGTATGCCGGGTTCGGCACGCGGACCTCGCCGAAGCGACTGAGGCCGCCGACCTCCTGGCGCTCGACCTGGGTCAGGGGCACCACCTCTTCCGCGTCCGCCCCGGCGAAGTACTCGACCAACCCGTTCAGTTCCTCCTCCGAGAGCCCGACCCCGACCGCCTGGGGGCCGAACCGCTCCAACGTTCCCACGACGTCGGGGACCTCGGGCACGTAGCCGCGGACGGCACCTACGAGCAGGATCTCCGGCCGCCCCGGGATCCCGGCAGCGATCACGTCCGTTCCCGCTCGGTGATGGCGTCCATGAGGTCGTCGCGGTCGCGGTGGCGTTTGAGCTCCGTGACCGACAGGATTGGGAGCCCTCCGATCGAGTTGCGGTGGATCGCTTCCTGCACCACGAACATCGCGTGGCCCTCGGCCACCCGAGCGAGCTGGTGGAGCACCTCGGCTCGGTGCATCGCGGTCCGCAAGCTCCCGATCGCGGTCAGGATGATCTCGCGCTCGGCGTCGGCGGGGGGTGTCCGCGTGAAGGCATCGAACGGAGCTCGCGAGGTCGGCGCGACCTCCCAGCCCATCCCGTCGAGCTGTCGGAAGACGCCGTCGCGCAACGGATCGCCGGTACGCAGGAGGACGAGGGCCGCACGGTGAGCCTCTCGCCGCTCTTCCTCCGCGCCGGGTCCCCCGCGCGATTCGGAAGAGGTCGACGGGGCCCGGGGCTCCGCCCGCGGGATCTCGAAGAGGTCGACCGGGATCGCGATCGCTTCGCCCAGATACTCCTCGATCCGGGCGACGACGCTCGTCTCGGCGCCCGCGCCGTCCTCGTAGAGCTGCACCGAATGTCGGGAGACCCCCGCGATCGCGGCCATCGCTCCGAGCGAAATGGCACGGGCCTCGCGCAACTCGCGCAGGCGGTCCCCGTCGATCCGCGCGAAGACGCCGCCGGGACTCGACAGGAGGAACGGCGAGAGCGCCTTTTCCACGTACTCCTGGAGCGTCTCCTCCCGGATGATCGGGAGCTCGTAGCGGGTGTAGACCACGCCGGTTTCGAGCTCGGAGGCGCCGGAGGTCCGGCCGACGACGAGGGCGACTGCCGGAAAGAGGCGCCCCAGTTCGAGCAGCCGCGTCGCTTCGTTGCGGTTCAACGTATCGATGTTCTTCAGTACCTTGACCAACAGGAGCAACGAGTCGCGCCGGGCCGCGAGATCGAAACTGGACGGACGGATCCCGTGGGCATCCGACACGAAGAATCCGGCGCGCTCGAGCAGTTGGCGGATCCGCCGGATCGATTGCTCGCGCGTTCTCTCCATCGGAGGCCCTCCTTCGTAAAATGAGTGGAGTTTTGTATATAAACCAGGCCTACGAGCTCTATCGGAGCGGTTTCCTATCAACTGCACGGGGCCGGGAACAAGTTTCATGCGGTGCGGAGCCTAGGAATCCGTCGTGCCGGCCGATCTCCGACCCGTACCCGACGCTCCCGCGTTGCGGCTCGCCAGCGGGCGGCGCGCCGGTGCCGTCGACCTGATCGTCGCGGACGTTCATCTAGGTCTCGGGGGAACCGGTGATCGACCGGGGGGTCCTCCCGAAGGTTCCGCCGATCGCATCGCCACCTCGGTGATCCGATGGGCGCGGTCGGCGGCGGCGGACCGGATCGTGATCGCCGGCGACGCCAAGCATCCCATCGTGGGCACTCCGCCGACGCTGCGCCCCGTCATCTTTGCGTTCTTCGCACGGCTCTTGGAAGAGGACCTCGCGGTCGAACTCGTACCGGGCAACCACGATGTCGGACTGACCCGGCATCTCCCACGGGAGGTCGTCGTCCACTCCTCCGCGGGCATCGCGCGCGAGGGCGTCGGCATCTTTCACGGCCACCGCTGGCCGTCGCGCGCGGTCCTGCGGTGCGAGCGGCTGGTCGTCGGCCACCTGCATCCCGGCGTGCGGTTCGCTCCGACCCGCCGCGATCCTCAGGCCAAACGCCGATGCTGGATCCGGGCCGAGTTCACCTCCGCGGCTCCCCTGCCCGCGCGCCGACGACGCGACCCGCCCATATCGGCCCGAGAGCTGATCGTGCTGCCCGCGCTCAATCCGATCGCCGGTACCGAGGCGCTCAACCGGGACCGCCCCACGAGAGGGAGGACGTTCCTCGTCCATCGGTTCCTCTCGCGCGGGACCGTGCGAGCGTACCTGATGGACGGGACCGATGTCGGCGTCCTCCCTATTCCACGATCGGTCGACCGACCCGCGCGATCGTCGCGCGGAGCGCCCCGGGATCGGTGATCGGCGCGAGGCAGGAACTTCCGACGCACACGAGGGCCCGGCTCGCGGAGCCGTGGGTTCCGGGAAGGGAGGGAGGGGAGAACGGGGCCGGGGGAGATCCCCGGAACACCCAGCGATTGGGGTGCCAGGTCCGGCGGGCGACCCGCTCCAGCGCGTCGGCATCGGGGCCCGACCCCTCCACCACGATCGACACCGCGTCCGTGTCGAGGAGGCCCGCCGCCCACGCGGCACCGGCCGAGAAGATCCCCCCGCCGCCGATCCGGGAGGAGATCGGGAGAAGCAGCCCCGCGGCCTTCTCCCGCCACGCCGCATCGTGGACGAGCGCGGCGTACCGGACCAGGGTGAGCGCGGCGGCGGAGTTCGCCGCGAGGTGGGGACTGTCCTCGAGCGGGTACGACGGCTCCGTCAGCGAACCGATCGCAGGACCATCGTACAGCGAGGGAACGAGATCCCGCAGGAGCCCGTCCTCGCCGCGGAACTCTCGGTCGATGAGCGTCAACAGTTCGCCCGCGACGTGCGCGTACTTCGGCTCCGCGGTGATCCCGGCGAGCTCGGTCAGCGCGCGGGCGAACTGCACCTGATCTTCCAAGAGACCGAAACCGCCGGGACCGCTCGGCTCCAATCGGTGGGCGACGCCTCGGCCGGGTCGGTAGGCCCGCTCCAGGAAACGGTCGACCGCGGCGCGGGCATCCCGGACCATTCCCTCGTCGCCGAGGAACTCCCCGGCGCGAGCGAACGCGAACGCCATCGACCCGTTCAGATCGGCGTGCCGCGCATGATCGACGACGGGCGGGGACCGGTGCGACCGGGTGACCCGCAGCCGCTCGATCGCGCGGTCGAGCGTGGCCCGCGCGACCGTCTCCTCCAGACCGAGGGCGGAGGCCATCTCGGTAACGGGCATCAACCGGAAGAGGACGTTCCGTTGCGGATCGTCGGGCATCCGACCGTCGCTGCCGACGCCGAAGAATCGGCTGACGACCTTGAACTCGGTCTCCTCCAACGTTCCGCGCATCTCGGCGCGGGTCCACGTGTAGAAGCTGCCGTCGTCGCCCGGGGCGTTGTCGGCGTCCTGGCTAGCGCCGAAGCCCCCCCCGCGGTCGAGCAGGGTCTCCCGGACCCAGCCGACCGTGCCGCGGATCACCTCGTCGAAGCGGGCATCCCCGAAGCGCTGGGCCCCCTCCACGTACGCGGCGAGGAGCGCCGCGTTGTCGGACGCCATCTTCTCGAAGTGGGGGATATGCCAACTCTCGTCCACCGAGTACCGATGGAACCCGCCCCCGATCTGGTCGTACATGCCGCCGTCGGCCATCCGCTGCAACGTCTCACGGGCGCGTTCTCCCGACCGCGGGGTCCGGCGGGCGAACTCCTCCCAGAGCAGCAGGGAGATCGCGGTCGGATGGGGGAACTTGGGAGCGAAACCGAACCCGCCGTTCACCGGGTCGTACCCTTGGTGTACTTGCGCGAGGATCCCCGACACGAAGTCCCCCAGCGTCCGGGCCGGGGCCGGGCGCGCGGTCCGCATCCGCTCCAGGGCGTCGCGAATGCTTTGAGCGTGCTGGTGGAGCTGGTCGGGCTCCTCCTTCCACAAGCGGGCGACCTCGGCGAGAAGGCGTCGGAATCCGGGGCGTCCGTGGCCGTCCGTCGGTGGAAAGTACGTGCCGCCGAGGAAGACGTCCCCCGCGGGGGTCAGGAACCCCGTCAACGGCCAGCCGCCCTCCCCCGTCAGGGCCCCGACCTGGCGCTGGTAGCGTCGGTCGATCTCGGGGTGCTCGTCCCGATCGACCTTCACCGCGACGAAGTGCGCGCCGAGCAGGCGGGCGACCTCGGCATCCGAGTACGTTCCCTCGTCCATCACGTGGCACCAATGACACCACGACGCACCGATGTCGAGGAGGATCGGTCGACCCGTGCGACGAGCGATCTCGAACGCCTCCGCGCCCCAGGGATACCACTCGATCGTCTGCGCGGCGGCGCTGCGCAGGTAGGCGGAGGAGGAGCCGGCGAGCCGCCACCCGAGAGGACGGCCGGACTCGGGAGACGATTCCGCCATCGGCCGGGAGCGGTCGCGAGGGGACTTACAGTTGTCGCAGGGAGCCCCGGCGCACCGGAGACGGGCGTTACCGGCTGACCTGCATGTTACCCCCGTCGTTTGGCTTATAAGGGGAGCCCGGGTGTCCTGCGCCGGAGTGGCGTTCGATGGAGATGCAACCAGGCCAGATGGCCTACGACCGGGCGATTACGGTCTTCTCTCCTGACGGCCGCCTGTTCCAGGTCGAGTACGCCCGGGAGGCCGTCCGCCGTGGGGCGACGACCGCCGGCGTCGTGTACGCGAACGGTGTCGTTCTGATCGCCGATCGGCGGATCCCCAACCCGAAGCTCGCGGAACCCGCGAGCCTGGAGAAGATCCACCAGATCGACGAGAACATCGCCTGTGCCACCGCGGGGCTGGTGGCGGACGCCCGCGTCCTGGTCGATCACGCGCGGCTCTCGGCCCAAGTCCATCGGATCACGTACTCGGAGCCGATCCCCGTCGAGCTGTTGGTCCGCAAGATCTGCGACAACAAGCAGCAGTACACCCAGTACGGGGGGGTGCGCCCGTTCGGAACGGCGCTCCTCGTCGGGGGGTACGACGATTCGGGGATCCACCTGTTCGAGACCGAACCCTCGGGATCGCTGACGAGCTTCCACGCGACGAGCACCGGCGGCAACAAGGGTCCGGTCATGGAGCTCTTCGAGGCGAAGTACAAGGCCGGGCTGGACCGCGATGCGGCGATCCTCCTCGCGCTCGAGGGCCTCCGCGCCGCGCTCGACGAGGGAGCAGGCCTCACCCAGGTAGAGATCTGCACCGTGCAGGTGGGCGAGGGGATGCGTCGGCTTCCCTCGGAAGAAGTCCAGAAGTACTCCGCGCGCCTTCCTCCGGCCTCCACTCCACCCAAGAGCGGCCGCGCGTAGGTCCTCGAAGCACCGCGGGGGAGCGGGGGTTCGGACGATGGTCAAGGTCGACGACGCGGTGATCGCGCGGTGGGAGCACGCCGGTTCTCGGTTCGAGGTCCTCGTCGACCCCGCGGCCGTCCAGGACATCAAGGACGGAAAGGACATCGACCTCTCCGACAAGCTCGCCCTCGACCAGGTCTTCAAGGACGCCAAGAAGGGCGACAAGATCTCCGAGGAGCACCTAGAGCGGATCTTCCACACCCGGAACATCGCGACGATCGCCAAGGAGATCGTCCAGAAGGGCGAGGTCCAGGTCACCACCGAGCAGCGCCATCAGCTCCAGGAGGTCAAGCGGCGGCAGATCGTCGCCACGATCGCCCGCAACGCCATGAACCCGCAGACCGGGGCCCCCCACCCTCCGGCTCGGATCGAAGCCGCCATGACGGAGGCGAAGGTCCACATCGACCCGTTCCGCCCGGTCGACGCGCAGGTCCAGGAGGTACTCACCAAGTTGCGCCCGCTCCTCCCGATCCGCTTCGACGTCGTGCGGGTCCGCATCAAGGTCCCCGCGCAGCACTACCCGCGCGTGATCGGGGAGATCAAGGGGATGGGCAAGCTCTCGGACGAGCAGTGGGGGAGCGATGGCTCCTGGAGCGGAACCCTGGAGATTCCGGCGGGAGTGCAGACCGATCTCTACGAGAAGCTCAACGCGCGCACGAAGGGGACCGCCGAGACCGCTTTGGTTAAATAGCGCACCATCGTCCAACCGCCTCGGTGCAGCACAAACAATGGGCAGCGGACATCCGCCGGGCCACCGTTCTCGTGGCCGCGAGAGTGATTCCTCGCATCCCTCCGGGGATCGGGCAATAGTACTTCCCGGGGAAGAGATCCCTTCCGATGGCCTTCGGCCAGGCTCCGGTACCTACCGGGTCCACGGCAAGGTCTACGCCAGCGTGCTCGGCCTCGTAACGCCCCGGCCGCCGTTCGTCCAGGTCGTCCCGCTCTCGGGACGGTACATCCCCAAGGCGGGAGATGTCGTGATCGGGACGGTCACGGACGTCCAAGGAACGTTCTGGCTCCTGGACATCGGCGCGCCCCGCTGGGCCCCGTTGCACATGACCGGGACCCCCTGGAATATCGAGATCGGGGAGACCGATCGCTATCTGCGCGTCGGGGACGCCGTGGCCGTGCGGGTCGAGAACCTCGAGGCCACCGGGCGCATCGGCGTGACCATGGTCGGCGATGGCCTCGGACGCCTCGAGGGCGGAACTCTCATCAGCGTCTCGGCGGCCCGCATCCCGCGGGTCATCGGTCGCGGGGGATCGATGATCCAGTCGATCCAGCGGCTCACCGGCGCTCGTTTGACCGTCGGCCAGAACGGCAGGGTATGGGTCGACGGCACGGCCGAGGCGATCGGCCGCGTGCGCCAGGCCCTTCGCAT
>JBEKEW010000044.1:0-9004 GCA_050013635.1 Thermoplasmata archaeon
TGAGATGGCCCACCTCCCCCCGGAGGCGCGCGCGATCACCGACCCCTTGGACGCCGTCGGGAACACGACGAAGGCGATCACCAAGGGCTACGCGATCGGCTCCGCCGTGCTGGCGGCGCTCGCGCTGTTCGCGGCGTACACCTTCGCCACGGCGCAGGCCTGGTGCGGGACGGGGTCCACGTTGACCGTGTCGTGCTGGTCGTCGTTCACGAACCTCCTCACGATCGACCAGCCCCTGATCGTCGCGGGCCTGATCATCGGCGCGATCCTTCCGTTCTTCTTCACCTCGTTCCTGATGGAGGCGGTCGGGGTCGCCGCGAAGGCGATCGTATTCGAGGTCCGCCGCCAGTTCAAGGAGATCCCGGGGATCCTCGCCGGTACGGCCAAGCCCGAGTACGGCACCTGCGTCGACATCGTCACGGTGACGGCGATCCGCCAGCTCGCGGTCCCGGCGATCATCGCGGTCGCGGTCCCCCTCGCGGTCGGCTTCCTGCTCGGCCCGGTCGCGCTCGCCGGCGTCCTGCTCGGGGTCATCCTTTCCGGCTTCCCGCTCGCCATCATGATGACGACGGGAGGCGCCGCATGGGACAACGGCAAGAAGTACATCGAGCTCGGTCACTTCGGCGGCAAGGGTTCGGACGCCCACAAGGCGGCGGTCGTCGGGGACACCGTCGGGGATGCGACCAAGGACACCGCCGGCCCCGCGATCAACCCGCTCATCAAGGTCGTGAACACCGTCTCGATCCTGTTCATCGCGCTCATCGTGGCGCACTCGGTCATCGGGATCTAGGCGGATCGCTCCGCCGCGGAGCTCGGCGCCCGCTCCGCCGGTCGGCGTTCGGGACTATGCGTAGTGGCTCAGCGTCGAGCGCTCTTTGCGGGCTTCCTCGCGCTGCTCGCCGCGCTCCTCGCGCCGGCGCTCCTTCTCGCAGTCCTCTTCGGTGACCCAGACGAACTCGAGGTCCTCGGGATGCTCGTGGGCGATGAACGCCCCGGCCTCGAAGGCGCTCGACAGCATCTCCTCCAGGTTGTCGGCCTCGGTACCCTCGAGCCGACCGGCCGTCCGCCAGTACCAGTCGGGGGCCTTCCCGGCGGCCTGGAGGTACTCGGTGATGAGGTCGTAGATCGCGCCCCGGGTCTCGGAAAGGCGCACGTGGAGGTGGCGTTCGCGCTCGTCGGCGGGTGGGGCGTTCGGCGTGGATGTCATCGAGGTGGCAAGGGACGGTGGCCGCTATAACTCCTCGCGGAAGCCGATCGCCCGGCGCTCCCCGACGCTTCAAGAGCCCGCTCCGCTTGACGCATTTACGGAGCGCAGCCCCCGATGTCCGTAGCGAAGGCCCATCCGCCGATGGGAGGGACCCCGGCCTCGGGCGAACGCTACGCCTACCTCGTCGGTCGCCTCCGCAACCGGCAGATCACGATGGAAGAGGCGACCGAGCTGTTCGGGATCATGGACGCCACGATCCGGTCGATCTCCGCCGCCGCCGTCGCCGCTTCGGCCCCCCGGACGCCCACCGCTCCGAAACGGACCGAGAAGCCCGCGGCCCCCCCGCTCCTGGCGAGCGACGACCTGCTGCCGTTCGGGATCCTGCTGGTCGGGGCCGCGAGCGGGATCTCGGCCGCCGTCCGCGAGCGCAGTCGCAGCGGCCCCCGGAAGAGCCCCCCCGAGCCCGTTCGGTAGCGACGTATGGTTTCGGAGCGGTTCGTCTTCGCCCACTTGGCCGACGCCCACGTCGGAGCGTGGCCCCGGAACGTCCAATTGCGGGGCCTCCTGCGGGAGAGCGTCCTCCGTTCGATCGAGCACGTGCGCGCCCAGCACGCCGAGTTCCTGCTGATCTCGGGCGACCTGTTCCATACGCCGGTCCCCGATCCGGCCGAGGTCGCGCCGGTCGCGGCGGCCCTACGCCAACTGTCGAAGGAGGGGACCCGGATCTACGCGATCTACGGTTCCCATGACTACGTCGCCCACAAGACCAGCTGGCTCGATGTCCTCGCCGAGGCGGGAGTGTTCGCCAAGGTCGCCCCCGAGGCCGTGCGCGCCGAGGGGACCCGCTGGACGCTCCCGTTCCTGGTCGACGGACCGACCGGCGCCCGGATCGCCGGGATCTCCGGCCGGTCCCATGGGCTCGATCGGGAGTACTTCCGCGGCGTCGATTCCGAACGGTTCCGCGCGGAACCGGGATTCAAGATCTTCCAGTTCCACGCCGCGATCGAGGAGTGCTTGCCCGTCCGGTTGCGCGAGCACATCCTCGGGATCCAACGGGCCGATCTCCCCGCGGGATGCGGCTACTACGCCGGGGGCCACATCCACGGAATGTACCAGGACGAAGGGCCCGGAGGCGGGCTCCTCGTGAACCCGGGAGCGATCTTCGGAACGACGGTCACGGACCTCGTCTACCGCCAGGAGCACCCGAAGAGCCAGGGCCTCGCGATCGTGACGGTCGATCGCGGCCGGCCCTCCGTCCGGTTCTTCGATCCGTTCCCGTACACGGAGATCAAGGTCATCGACGTGGACGTCACCGGGAGGAGCGCCGGGGAGATCCTCACGGACCTGGAAGGAGTAGCGCGACCGCTCGCGGGCTCGGGGACGAACGTCATCGCTCACTACACGGGGACCCCGACGGCCGCGGGCCTCGGCGCGCTCGGGGTCTCGGAGGCGCAGCGGCGGTTCGACGAGCTCGGGCTCCAGCTCCATCCCGACATCCGGGACGTCGCCGGAGTGAGCCCCGAGGCCTCGCCCGCCCTCCCGGAATCGGAGATCGAAGCCGCGGGGTTCGCCGCGCTCTCGGAGGAGACGGGCCCGACCGCGCCGTGGGCCGCCGGCCTCGACGGCGCCCGCCGGTCGCGCGAACTCCTCCAAGAGCTGGCCCTCCCGCGCGGGGAGGGCGAGTCCCGGACCGACTACGTCGAGGCACGTGTCGAGGGGGGCGCGCGCCTGTTAGGCATCCGGCGGGTCGGGCCGCGCTGAAGGAGGCGCCATGCAGCTGCGTCGCCTCCAACTGAAGAACATCCGAAGCTACGAATCCGCCGACCTCGAGCTGCCGCCCGGTACGACCCTCATCTCAGGGGACGTCGGGTCCGGCAAGACCTCGCTCCTGTACGCGATCGAGATGGCGCTCTTCGGGTTCGCGGAGGTCGACGCCGGATTCCTCGTCCGCCACGGTGCCCCCCACGCCGAGGTCGTCGTCGAGATGGAGGGTGACGGGCACCGCTACGAGATCTCCCGGCGGTTCCGTCGCGTCACCCGCAAGGGCCGGCACAGCTTCGAGCTCGAACGCAGCACCTTCGCCCAGGACGGCGCGACGACCCAGTACTCGGCGACCGAACTGAGGCAGCGGATCATCGATCTGTTCGGGTTCCCGGACAATCCGAGCCCCCGCGCCCACTCCGACCTGTGGCGGTGGGCCGTTTACGTCCCCCAGGAGCGGATGCGCGAGGTCCTCGCGCAGGAGCCGCAGGAACGCCTCGAGACGATCCGCAAGGCGCTCGGCGTCGAACGGTACCGGGCGGCGGCGGAGAACGCGCAGGAGCTGGCGGCCGAGATCCGGCGGACGGCTCTCGCCCGCGCCGAAGAGGCCGAACGCCTGCATCACTGGGAAGCCGACCACTCCGTCCGCACCGCCGAAATCGTCCGCCTCCGCGCGGAACGGACCGCCCTCGACGCGAAGCAGGTGCAGCTGCGACGGGAGCTGGACGTCGCCGATCGGAACCGGCAGGACCTTCAGGAGGAGCTGCGTCGGGTCGAGGGGGACCGCCGCGAGCGGGCGAGCCTCGCGCGCGAACAGGACCACGATCAGCGTTCCGAGTCCGAGCTGGAGGACCAGGGGCGTCGGATCGGCCCCGAGATCGAGCTCCTGACCGCGAGCGCGGCGTCGGAACGCCCGACCGAGCTCACGACGCTTCGGGCGAGGTCCGCGACGCTGGACGAGGATCACACCCGTGTCCGCGCGCGCCTCGCCGAGCTGGCGGCCCAGCTGCAGGCGCTCGCGGTCGCCCGGGCCGAGCTGCAGGGTTGCGAGCGGCATCAGGAGCAGGTTCGCCTCCGCACCGAGCGATCGCAACGCGATGTGGAGGAGGCCCGAGCGGCGCTCGCCGCGCTCACGACCGAAGGCCCCACGCGGGAACCTCCCGCACCGACTCCGCGCACCCTTCCCGAGATCGATGCCGTTCTGACCGCGGGCCGCATCGCGGAGAGGGCCGCGCTCGAGGATGCGGCCCGGGCTCGCACCGACCTGAAGGAGGTCGACGCGCTCCTTTCGGGCGGGGTCTGTCCCCGGTGCCGGCAGGCGGTCCATCCCGAGGAGTTCCGGGTCCACCGGGAGGAGAGCGCCCGGGCGCTGACGGAGGCCGAAGCGCGCCTCAAGGAGGCGCAGGTCGATCGCGAGGGTCGCGAGGAAGAGCGCCGTTCCCGGGAACGGTACGAGCGGACCCGGGACCGGTGGATCGATCTGCAACATCGCCGGATGGCGACGGTCACATCCCTCGCCCGCGCGGAGGGGGAGCAGGCGAAGGCCCTGGAGGCGCTCGGGGAGGCGGAGTCCAGCCGGCGACGCGCCCTCGCTCGGGTGGAAGCCCTCGAACCGGTCGAGGCCGCGGACCGGGCCGAGCGGGGCAAGGCGGCGCAGCTCGACGCCGAACGGGTCCGATGCCTCGCGGAGATCGAGCGGGACCGCCGGGAGGAGGAGGAACGCCGGGACCGGCACGTCCGGCGGCAGGGGCTCGAACGCGAACGGGACCGGATCGAAGCGGATCTCCTCCAGGTCCGGCGACGGATCGCCGAGCGCGCCACCCAGCTCGTCGCCCTCCAGGAGCGCGTCGGCCGGGCCGAGACCATCGAACAGGAGGAGGGCCGCGCGCGCACGAAGCTCGCCGAGCTCCAGGGAGCGGAGGCGGAGATCCGGGCCGCGGCGGCGCGGACGGAAGCGCGGATCGAGGATTCGGAGCGGCGACTGGCCGAGACCGAGGAGGGAGTGCGGGAGCGGCGCCGTCTGCTCGGCGAGATCGAGGAGCTCCGGGCGAAGGCGGCATGGGTCGGCGGGCCGTTCCGGGAGACGCTGTTCTCGATCGAGGAGCGGCTGCTCGCTTCCGCGCAGGCAATGTTCGAGCGGCTCTTCGCACGGTACTTCGCATCGTTGATCGACGACACCGGCCTCGAGGCCCGGGTCGACGTCAGCTTCACCCCGGCGGTCCTGATCGGCGGCGAGTGGACGCCGGCCGAAGCGCTGAGCGGCGGGGAGCGCACGTCGCTCGCCCTCGCCTTCCGTCTCGCGCTCGGCCAGGTCGTTCGGACGATCGGGAGCCTCGGCCTCGAGACGATCATCTTGGACGAGCCGACCGACGGGTTCTCCCCGGAGCAGATCGTGCGCATGGGGGAGCTGTTGGAGGAGCTCGCCTTGCCCCAGGTCGTGCTCGTCTCCCACGAAGCCGAGCTCGCATCGATCGCCGATAGGGTCGTGCGCGCGGAGAAGCGCGACGGTGTTTCGGTGCTGCTCGATTCGGGCGCGGACGCGAGCGGCCCGTTCGCTACCTAGAGGTACTCCCCGAGCGGCTTCCCGCGGGGAGGAGCCCGGAGAACGTCGTTTCGTCCCACGGCGGTATCGAGGCGAGCTCGAGGTTCTCGGCGATGTGCTCGGGGCGCTTGAGCCCGACCAACGCCGCGGTGTTCCCCGGCGCGGAGCGCGCGAACTGGAGCGCGGTCGGGGCCCGTTTCAGCCCGCCGCGGGTCGATCCCGACCGGGCGAGGCGGCCTTGGAGGAGGGGTACGCTGGTGAAACAGCCGATCCCGAGCGCGCGCGCCGCGGCGAACAGAGTCCGGGAGACCCCGTCCACCGGCTGGTTCGCGAGCGTGGCCGCTTCGGGCATCGCGAGGTTGAACGGGAACTGGATGAACCGGAAGCCGTGGTGCCCCCCTCCGGCTCCGCGGGCGATCCGGACCGCCGATTCGAGCGGGAAGAATCCGGGATCCTCGGGAACGGTACGGAGCGCGTCCCATGTGGCGAGTCCGTACGCCCCGAGGGTGCCCTCCGCTCGGAATCCCTCGAGGACCTCGAAAGCGAGGCCAAGCCGCCGCTCGAACTCCTTCCGTCCGACCTCCGGGATCTGCGCATCGGGCGCGTTGTGGAGGTAGAGCAGGTCCAACGCGGCGACCTGGAGGTTGGTGCGGCTCCGATGGAACTGGTCCCGCAGGAACGAGGGCGCCATGGAGTGGCTACCTCCGACGACCTCCGCGAGCGGGAGGATCCCCGGCTGAACGAGCTCCTCGTGGACCCAGCTACGCGGATCGCGCTCGGACTCGCCGTCCGGAGCGAGGTAGCCGATCTTGGTGGCGACGAACACCTCCTCCCGCCGCACCGCACCCGATGCGGCGAGGCGCGTCAGCGCCCGGCCCACGCTGCGCTCCGCTCTCTGGCCCCGGTAGTTGATCGCCGTGTCGATCACATTGACGCGTCCGGAGGAGAGCGCGATCGATACGGCCTCCGCGACCGCGATATCGGTCGCCGGATCGGGGGGACCGAGGTACGTTCCGAGCCCGATCGAGGTCAGCGCGAGGCCGCCGTCGCTCTCCCGGAAGTGGAGGGGGGAGATCCGCCGCCGTTCGAGCGCGCGCTCCCGGAACGCCCGGGTCCCGTCCGCGGTCGCGCGACCGGGGAGGTGCTCCATGCGGCGCCGTCAGCACCGTCCCACAAGAGCTGGAGGGTCGGGGGCGCCGGGCGCGTAGCTTGAAATCTTGGACCCTCCTCGCCTCGCCCGGAACGATGCCGCGTCGCAAGTACGGTCACATGCAGCACGCGATGCCGGCCCCGGTGCCCCCGGAGAAGTGCCGGTTCTGCAAGTTGAAGCGACCGTGTCCGGTCCACCGGCGCCGCGCCTAGGGTCCGTCGCTCCCGACGTCCGGGCGCGTCGGGCTCCGCTGCGGGTTCCGCACCATCCAGGACTGGAGACCGTTCGCTTCGAGCGAGAAGTCGACGACCTTGCCTCCGGCCGCCTCGACCGCCCGGGCGACCTGCGCCCGGCGGACGAAATCGCAGAAGAGCAGGATGTACCCACCGCCGCCGGCTCCCAGCAGCTTGCCCCCGATCGCCCCGGCGGCGCGCGCCTTGTCGTAGAAGGCGTCGATCTGGGGGGTCGAGATCCCCGAGGTGAACTGCTTCTTCAGTTGCCACCCCTCGTCCAGGAGGCGTCCCATCTCGTCGATGTTCCCCCGCAGGAGCTCGTTCTTCATCGCCACCGCGAGCTGCTTGGTCGCGGCGAGGGCGTCCACCGTGCCGGGGGCCTTCTCGGAATAGGCGCGCTGCTGCTCCTGGATGATGTCGTTGGAGTAGTGGCCCGTACCGGTGTAGCACAGCAGGAGACGGTAGGCGAGCTCGTTCGCCACCTCCGGGTGGATCTTCAGCGGGGTGACGATCGCCCGGTCCTTGGTGAACTCCATGAAGTTGAACCCGCCGAACGTCGCCGCGTACTGATCCTGCCGGCCTCCGCGCAGTCCGAGCTCGTTCCGTTCGATGTGGTAGGCGATCTCCGCGACCTCGTACAACGTCCACGGCTCCCGCAGGTAGAGCTGGAACGCCCCGACCAGCGCGACGCACATCGTCGACGAACTGCCGAGCCCGGTCCCGGGCGGTGCGTCGGAGTGCAGGAACAGGTTCAGCGAGTCGGTGGATTGCGGACGCTCGGGATCCCCCGGTCGCAGGACCTTCAGCGCGGCCTTGACCAGGTCGAGCTCCCCGTTGTAGGTCAGGTCGCTCGGTTTGGCGTACCGGTTCTTCAGGTTGTAGTCCAGGGAGTGCACGCCGGTCTCGCCCTTCCCGTCGGGCTCGATGTCGAGGGTCGCGTACGCGAACTTGTCGATCGTGCAGTTCAGCACCGCACCGCCCAGCTCCTCGGGGTAGGGAGAAACGTCCGTCCCGCCGCCGGCGAAACTGATGCGCAACGGTGCCTTGCTGCGGACGACCTGCATGGAGAACGCCCCCCCGCTACGGATGGAAGGGGAAATAACGGTTCAAGCCTGGACGAAACGGCCGATGGGCGCCTCGGAAGTGGAGAAGATGCCCGGCCGGCCGCTCGGACCCGCCCTGACCGCCGATGCCGTGTGGATCCACCGCGGACGCATCCTCCTCGTCCGCCGGGGCCGTCCTCCCTTCCGAGGGAAGTGGGCGCTCCCGGGGGGATTCGTCGAACTGGACGAGACCGTGGAAGGAGCGGTGTCGCGCGAACTCAGCGAGGAGACCGGGCTCCGGGCGAGACCGCAGTGCATCGTGGGCGTGTACTCCGGGCCGGACCGGGACCCGCGAGGATCGACGACGACCGTCGCCTACCTCGTGGCCGGGCGGGTCGGCGCCCCGAAGGGCGGGGACGACGCGGCGAGCGCGAAGTGGGTCCCGCTCGTCGCCGCCCGCGGGCTCGCTTTCGATCACGACCGCATCGTTCGTGACGCGCGCCGACTGCTGGAGCGTCGGTCTACGAGGAGGTGGAGCCCGGGTGGCGGGCCGAATACACCGGGATCCGCACGAGATGGACCCCGATCACGAAGAGCCAGAGGATCAGCGCGGCGAGCCCGAGACGCTCCGCGCCCCCGGGCCCGAGTGCGCCGCTGAGTCCTTCGTGGTAGAGTAGGAACGCGACGAGGACGACGACCCCGGAGAGGAGCGTGTAGAGCCGCAGTCCGTCCCAGCGACGGTCGCGGAGCATGGCGAGCGTCAGGATCAATAGGGAGAAGCCCGCGGCGAGGAACAGTACGATCGTCAGCGAGCCGTTGAGGCCCCCGACGTCCTGCGCGGAACCCGATGGGAACGCGCCGATAGCGAGCGCCGCCACTCCGGCGATCATGAGGAGCAGCAGCCCGATCGTGCGTGAACCGCGGGGAGGAAGACCGCTCCAGATCAGCCACGCGCCCAGGATCAGCGCGATCCCGGATACGATCATCAATAGGTCGAAGACGAGCGCGAGCGGAGAGTTCGACGAGGCCCCGAGCTGCTCGACCAGCGTCTGCGCCCCGTTGAAGCCC
>JBEKEW010000045.1:0-8930 GCA_050013635.1 Thermoplasmata archaeon
AGGCTGACGAGGAGCGACGGGGGGTGGAGCGAGACCGAGAGGAGCCCGTTGACCGTGAGCCCGTAGTCCTGTTCGCCCTCCCGGGTGGTGACGATCGCGACCCCCGTCGGCCACCGTCCCATCAGCCGGCGGAACGCGACGGAGCCCGTTCCCTCCGGTTCGCTCATTCGCCCCGCCACTTGAACAAGGAGATCGCCAGGACGAAGATGATGACGCCCCCGATCAGCACGACCGCCAGGTCGCCCAGGGCGCGGGGGATGTTGTTGAACAGAAGGACCTGGTTCATCCCATCGATGACATAGTACAGGGGCAGGATCTTCGCGAAGAACTGCAGCCCCGGTGAGAAGGAGGAGACCGGGAAGAACGTTCCGGACAGGAACATCATGGGGAAGGTGATGACGTTCCCGATCACCGCCGCGGTCTCGGGGGTCTTCGCCACCGTTCCGGCCAACATTCCCAGCGACACAAAGAACAGGGGCCCGGCGATCAGGAACGGCAGCAACCAGAGGCTGGCCGTGATGTGTGCGCCGAAGACGAACGTTCCCATCGCGAGCATGATGCCGGCGGAGGCGAACGTGATCAGGGTGTACCAGATGAACCGCGAGGCGAGCCACTCCCCCCGAGTGAGCGGGGTGAGGGACAGCTGCCGGAACAGCCCCTCCTTTCGATAGGTGGCGGTGACATCGACCATCGAGAACATCGGGCTCGTGAGGATCGTGAACCCGATCAGGCCCGGGACGAGGTAGTCGATGTACGTGTACGCTTGACCCCCGACGTTGAGGTTCGTGGAGCCGATGACCGGCGTGCAGTTCCCGCTCGTGTTCTGCCCGCACGCCGCCTGGAGATTGAACGCGCTGATGACGCCCTGGACCGCGCCCTCGACCGTCCCGCTCGCCGACGCGTCCTGCGGGTTGGTGTACAAGATCACGTTGACCGGACGATGCTCGCGGAAGCTCTGACCGAACCCCTGGGGGATCACCAATCCCGTGGGATCTCCGTTCTGGCCGAGGTAGGTGGAAAGGTTGCCGACCGAAGCCCCGACGATCTGGACCTTGACCACCTGGGTCTGGTTGAGCGCCTGAAGGAACGCCACGCTCGTCGGGCTGTGGTCGAAGTCTTGGGTGTACACCGTCACGGTCGCCGCCGCGGTGTTCGCAAAGATCAGGCCGAAAAGAGCGATCAAGATGATCGGAAAGATCAGCGAGAAGAACAGCGCGATCGGGTTGCGGAAGTACCCGCGCGCGACGATCTGGAGGTCCGCGCCGATCCGTCGTGGGTTCATCGCGCCTCCGCGGCCTTCGAACCGGCGCTCTTGAGGACCCCATCGTCCATCTGGCCGACGAGGTGGACGAAAACGTCCTCCAGAGTGTCGCTCTCGGTGGCGAAGCCGCTCCACGGCAAGCCGCTGGAGTCGATGACCGACAGGATGCGCAGCGCATCGGCCGGGCTCTGGAGATCGGTCTTGAGCCGACCGGAGTCGTAGCGCACCACGATCCCCAACTTCTGGCGGAGGTACTCGGCGAGCTCGGGCGGTCCCTGCACCCGGAGTCGCTCCGGGCCGCCGTACGCACGGATGATATCGGACGGCGCGCCGCGGGCCGCGATCCGGCCATGGTTGATGATCGCGACCTGGTCGGCGAGGAGCTCGGCCTCCTCCAAATAGTGGGTCGTCAGGAAGACCGTCCGTCCCTCCCGTTTCAGATCCCGAACGACCTCCCAGATCGCGCGCCGGGCGTGGGGGTCGAGTCCCGTGGTCGGTTCGTCCAAGAAGCAGACGCGAGGTTCATCCACGAGGGCGAGGGCCAGCCCCAGCTTCTGCTTCTGTCCGCCGGATAGGGTGTCGAACCGGGAGTTCGACTTGTCCGTGAGCTGCACCTGCTCCAGGAGCGTCGCGGGATCGGGGCGGGTTCCGAACAGGCGGCCGTAGTAGATGATCGCCTCCTTCGGAGTGATCTTCTCGAAGAAGCGGAACTCCTGGGGGATCACGCCGATCTGGTGATGGAGCTCCTTCCCGTCGGTCCACGGATCGAGGCCCAGCACGCGCACCTCGCCGGAGGTGCGATTCCGCAGCCCTTCGAGGATCTCCGTGGTCGTCGTCTTGCCGGCCCCGTTGGGCCCGAGGAACGCGAATACCGAGCCTTCGGGGACCACGAAATCGATGCCGTCGACCGCCGCGAGCTCGTTGTAGCGCTTGACAAGCCCCCGGACCTCGACCGCGCTCGGCATTCGGCTCGCCGTGCTCTGCTCGGATATGTAGCCTGCGGGTCTGCCGCGCCTCCGGCGTTAGAGGGCGGACGGCGGAGATGTCCGGCGGCCTCTCTTCGGCCGCCGGGAGGGCGTGGTCAGAACCGGCGGAAGACCCGGGGACGGCGCACGGAGGGCATCGGCCATGACCCGAAGGTCATCTGGTGCACCTGCCTCACCGCGCCGGCAGCGGGGTCCACAAGGATCTCGCTCCGTCCGCCCCTGGTCGTCACAGAGGTGGGGAGGAGCTACGAGTAGTTAGCTATTGTAACGTTAAATACGTTTAATCAGTGAAACCAGCGGCGGCTCCTTTCGTTCCGAACAGGACCAGAGCGACCTTCCCCTGCTCGGTCAGGCGCACCCGGCCGCGGGGTCCGGCGCCGTCGATGTGGACGAATCCCCAGCGGTGCTCGAGCGGTTCGAGCCGCCGGCGCAGCCGTCCGTGCTGGGCTTGGGGCGTCAACCCACCGCCGTGCGTTCCCTTCGCGTCGAGGCCGAGTTCGCGGAGCAGCTCGCGCTTGCGCAACGAACCGCCGCGGCGCTCGAGGGCCTCGAGGACCTCCACGAGCTCCGACCCGGGGGCCCGCAGTTCGTACACGCCGACGGGATCGACTCCGCTGACGACGTCGTTGACGGGCCGCACCTGGGGCGTACGATCCGAGTACCACGCCCGAGAGACCCGAACGTAGTAGGGTTCGCCCTTCCAGAGCATGCAGGAGAGAGTACCGGCGATCGACGTGATCTTCGTTCCGGTGGAGACGTTCACGCGGATCGGAACCACCGACACGTCGTGGCGATCGAGGCGTCGTTCCGACTCGAAGATCCGGCGGAACGCCCCGAGCGCCCCGAAGACGTCCCAGATCTCCGTGGGGACGATGCGGACGTCCACCGGCCACGCGGCCGTGCGCAGTCGCCGAACGACGGCATCGACGAACGGCTGGGCCGCGTCCCGTTCCGAACGGGTCAGCAGGTAGACCCGGTCCGCCCGGTCGGAGAGGATCGGTTCGGTGATCCGTTCTACCTCGAAGCCGACCGGTGCGACGTGGATGCGCGCGCGAGGGTCTCCCGTCGGGGTCTTCGGCACGGGGAGCGACATCCGCCTCGCCACACCGGGTCGAACACGGCCGTTCGGATGAACTTGCGGGGTTGGGGTCCGGTCCTTGCCCATCGCGAGGGGTCCTTGCACGCGTTGCAACGCGCACGCCGAGACCAAACCTGATAACACCTCCGGCTCCGGACCCCTCTCCCGAGTCGTGGGTCGATGGCCAGATCGCTTTCCAACGCACTTCGCTCGAGCCCTCTGTTCTTCGAGCCGGTGCCCCCCGCGGCCCGGCTGAGTCCCGACCGAGCGAAGACGCAGCTCGCGGCGGTCGTCGAGCTCATTCGTTCGGTCCCGCGGATCGACGCGGTCGACGTACCGGAGCTGGTCGACGAGAATCACGAAGGTCGGCCGTACTACCGGACGGGGGATACACGGGACTACGCCCGACGCATGGTCGAAGGGACCGGGCGGGAAGTGATCGTCAACAAGGTCGTGGCGCACCTGGCGAGCCCGGCGGCGGTGGAGGGGTGGATCGAAGAGACGGTCGCTCGGGGGATCCACCACGTCATCCTGGTCGGCGGGACGAGCCGCTACATCCCCTACCCCGGACCGAGCGTGGTGGAGGCGAACCGGGTCTGCCTCCCGATCCTCGATGCGGTACGCGGGGCTCTCGGTAACATCACGATCCCTCAGCGGGCCGGCGAAGCCCACCGGATGCTGGCGAAGACGCGGGCCGGTGCCTCCTTCTTCACGACGCAGATCCTCTTCGACTCCGATGCCACCGGCCGAATGCTCCTGGAGTATGACGGCTTGTGCCGGGAGGCCAAGATTCCGCCCGCGACCCTTCTGCTCAGTGTGGCACCCCTCGCCGACGACGGAGACGTGGAGTTCGTGCGTTGGCTTGGTGCCGACGTCCCCGCGGGAGCCGAGCAGGAGATCCTATCCGGTCCCGAGGCCACGGCGGGATCGCGCAGCGTCGCGCACGCGCTCCGACTCTGGTCGACGATCGATCACGAACGTCGGCAGAACGGAGTCTCCGTCCCTCTCGGTGTGAATGTGGAACAGATCTCCATCCGCCACCTCGGCCAAGCCGGTGAGATGGTCCGCGCCTTCGCCGATCTCCTCCCGCGGGAGGGGACGAGGTCCGAGGGACCCCCGCCTCCCCGCCGGGGTCGAGCGCCGCACCCTGCGCGGCCCTCGCCGAACGCGTAGGAGAGCCCGCAGATCGCGGGGTCGATGCCGACCCCCTCGATCACGCAAAGCGGGCTTGGCGAGGCCCCTCGGGGTCCCGGTGGGGAGGCCAGGGCTCTCCCAACGAGGGACACCGAGCGGGTCACGGCGCGTTCGATCCGTCCCCTCCGGAGCGGGAGGATCGCCGGCTCGCGCGGCCCCCGTTGGAACGGAGGGCTCACGCCTCGTCGATCGGACGAGGGTGCTTGATGAATTCCCCGCTGCGCAGTTCGCGCGCCGCCTGAGCCAGTTCCGCTTGCGAGTTCATGACGATCGGCCCGTACCATGCGACCGGCTCATGGAGGGGCCGTCCGGAGACGAACAGGAACCGCAGCGGAGCGTCGGCGGCGTCGATGCGGATCGTGTCACCGGGGCCGTACAGCAGGGTCTCGCCGGCGCTCGTGACGAGGTCACCGTCCGCATCGAAGCGTCCGGATCCTTCGATCGTATGGGCGAAGGCGGTGTATCCGGGCCGGGTCGGGAACTCGAACGTCCCGCCGGCGGGGACGCGGACGTCCAGGTAGGTCGGATCGACCGAGAGGCCCGCGACCGGACCCTCCGCCTTCCCGAACGAGCCGGCCACGACCTTCACGCGATTACCGCGGTCCGTCTCCACCTGGGGGATCTCGGAGGAGCCGAGCCCTCGGTACGCGGGGGCGTCCATCTTCTGCCGCGCGGGCAGATTCACCCACAACTGGAACCCCGACATCCGGCCTTCCGCGCGCTCGGGCATCTCCTGGTGGATGATCCCGCTGCCGGCCGTCATCCATTGAACATCGCCGGCATCGATCACGCCCGAGTTGCCGAGCGTGTCGCCGTGGGCGACGCGTCCCTCGAGCATGTAGGTCACGGTCTCGATGCCGCGGTGCGGATGCCACGGGAAGCCGGCCATGTAATCGTCGGGGTTCGAGGAACCGAAGTTGTCCAGCAAGAGGAACGGATCGAAGAGCGGGACCTGGCCGTTGGAGAACGAGCGTCGAAGCCGGACCCCGGCGCCTTCCAGCGTCGGGGTACCGGGGAAACGACGGACCACCGTGCGACGCCGAGGGGCCACCCAACTCACCTACGTCTATCTGATGGCGCAAGGTAACTTATAAGGTCTCGCGGGCGCCGACGCCATCGGCGCGTGCCGATCCGTGGGGTGAGGGTTCCGCAGCCGGGGGACGTGCATCCTTGAGGATGTGACCGGTGAGGATGCAGACGACCTCCTCGTCCGGGCGGATCGCTCCCGCGGCGCGGTGCTTGCGAACTCCTGCCAGCGAGGCGGCCGAGGCCGGCTCGCACCCGATCCCGGCCCGATCGATCGTCCGCTTCGCTTCGAAGATCTCTCGATCCGTCACGGCTTCCACATCGCCCCCGCATGCGCTCAACGCCGCGAGCGCCTTGGGCCATGAGACGGGATTCCCGATCCGTATCGCCGTGGCCTCGGTGTTCGGATGGAGTTCAGGGGTCAGTTCGCGAGCTCCGGCCTTCCACATTCGGTAGAACGGAGCGGCCCCGGCCGCTTGGACGAGCAGGAGCTTGGGAAGACGGTCGATCAGGTCCAATTCCTTCGCTTCGACCAGCGCCTTGCCGAAGGCGCTGGCGTTGCCGAGGTTTCCCGCGGGGAAGGCGATCCAGTCGGGCATCTCCCATGCGCGCTGCTGCGCGAGCTCGAAGATGATCGTCTTTTGCCCTTCGATGCGCCAGGGGTTCAGGGAGTTGACGAGGTAGGCGCGGCCCGAACCTGCATGGGCCTCGGCCTGCGCCATGCAGGCATCGAAGTTTCCCTCCACCTCCACGACGTGGGCGCCGTAGGCGATCGTTTGGGCCAGCTTGGCGCCCGAGACCTGGCCCTTCGGCACGAATACCCGGCAGGCAAGCCCCGCAAGAGCGGCGTAGGACGCCAGCGAAGAGGCGGTGTTGCCCGTGGAGGCGCAGCAAACCTCGCGGGCATCGAGCCGGACGGCCTCGCTGACGGCGACGGTCATTCCACGATCCTTGAACGAGCCGGTCGGGTTCTCCCCCTCGTGCTTGGCACTGAGCGAACGAACCCCCGAGAACCGGTCCAGGTCCCGGTGGCGGTAGATCGGGGTGTTCCCCTCTTCGCGCGAGACGATCCGCCCGATCGTCGGGTGGACGAGCTCCCGGAACCGCCATACCCCCGAGGCGTCGGGGAGGGGCGCTCCGCGGCGGGCGTCAAAGAGCGAGCGAGAGACGGAGCGGGCCGCGGGGCCCAGCGGGACCTCGAGCAACCCTCCGCAGGCGCACCGGAACTCGCGCGGTCCGGCCGTGCGGTGGCATCGGATACAACGGAACGGATCGGGGTCTTCCGTCATCGGGTCGCCCTCAGGTGCGCTCCAGGAGCTGGGCGCCCCGGCCGGCTCGGCAGATGAGAGCCTCCGCCGGCACGCCCGCGCGAGCGAACCCCCGGGTCAGGGCGCGGGCGACGTCCGGCGCGCGCCGGACGCGGGTCAGCGCCACGACCGAGGGGCCACTACCGGCCAGCGCGACGCCCAGGGCGCCGGCGCGGCGGGCCGCCGTGGCGGCCGCGTCGAGCCCCGGTACGAGCCGGCGGCGGTACGGCTCGGCGATGCGGTCGACCATGTTGCGACCGATCGCCTCCACGTCCCCCGTCATGATGCCATGGATGAGCGCGGCGGCGTGGGCGACGTTCTCCACGGCGTCCCGGCGCGGGATGTGCGTAGGGAGCACGGACCGGGAGCGTTGGGTGTCGAGACGATACTCGGGGAGCCCGATCACGACCCGGATCCCGCGCGGCACCGGGAGCCGGTGGACGATCTGCGGGCGCATGCTCTCCACGATCGTGAAGCCTCCGAAGAGGGACGCAGCGACGTTGTCCAGATGAGCGCTCCCGGATCCCGCCGCCTCCCCCGCGAACGCGCTCCGAAGGAGAGCCGCCGCCACCGCCGGCCGCTGCACATCCGCGCGGAGCAGCGCCGCGGCCGCGACGGCGCCGGCCACGGCCGATGCGCCGCTGGAGCCGATCCCGCTTCCGCCGCGGCACCCTTTGATCAGATGCAGATCGACGCTCCACCGGACCCCGAAATCGCGAGCGAACGCCTTGGCGGCAACGCTCGCCGCGTTGCGGCGCGGATCGGTGGGGATCGAATCGTCTCCATCGACACGCAGGCGCGGCCGTTCGCTCGGCCGTGCTTCGAGGATATCGGCGGGGCGGTCGAGGCACAGGCCGAAGGTGTCGAAGCCCGAACCCATGTTCGCGACGCTCATCGGTGCACGTACTCGGGCGAAGGAAGGTCGTCGCGGGGACGGAGGGAACGCCGGGAGATGGGGGAGGAGGTCTCCGGCCCGCATCGGGATCGCTCGGTTCATGGTCCTCACCGGTGACGTCCTCCAGGGCCTCGACCGTTCGTGCTCTTCGCACTCCGACGAGGCGTCGGGCGTGGAAGCGGGGGCCAACGGATCGTTTCGGCGGAGCGGGTCCCTCGAGATCGGTCGGCGTGCAACGCGATCAGGTCTGCGTAGATTCCGCTCGCCGTCTCCGCGGGCCCGGCTCCCCAACCTTGCAGGAGAATCCGTCCCGAGCCCCGCGTTTCCACCTCAAAGATATGGGAGGACCCACGGACCGCCCAGGGACTGTCCCCGGGTACCTCCACCAGCCGGACGGAGGCTCGACCCGGCCGAATGTCGGCGAGCACCGCGAGGGCCTTGCCGGCGTCCACGGCACGGCGGGCCCGGAAGACGACCGAGGGGCGTACGATGTCCCGCGGGATGCGCGCGGGGTCGAGAGGCGGGGCGAACAAGCAATTGTGGATGATCGCGGCCTTCCACGCTGCGTCCCAGCCCTCGAGATCGCGACGGGGATTGGCTTCGGCGATCCCGAGCCGCTGGGCCTCCCGGAGCGTCGCGTCAAAGCTCGCCCCGTGCCCGACCCGATCGAGGATGAACTGCGTCGTGCTGTTGGCGATCCCCCGCACCCGCATCGCTTCTCCCGGGGCGAGGTGATCGACCACGAGCTCGAGGATCGGGATCGGGCCCCCGACCGTGGTCCAGAAGCGGAGCTGGCATGCATTCGAACGAGCCGCATGGGCGAGCTTCCGGTAGTGCAGGGCGAACGGTCCCTTGTTGGAGGTGACCGCATCCACCCCGGCTCCGAGGGCCGAGAGGAGATGGCTCGTGCCCGGTTCGCCGTCCTCGAGGCTCGAGACGGACATCTCGACGACCACATCGCAAGGGACCTGCCGCAGCGCCTCCGTGAGATCCCAGGGGTACACCGGGGCGCCCCCGAGTCGCCCGCTCGACTCCTTGGCCCGCAGGACGCGGCGGAGGTCGAGCCCGTTCGGATCCGCGACGCAGGAATGCGAGTCTAAGATCGCCACGACAGTCCACCTCGAGTGGGCCCCTCCCCGGCGTTGTTGTTCGATGAGTCTCCGTGCGAATGCCCGCCCCACCG
>JBEKEW010000046.1:0-8722 GCA_050013635.1 Thermoplasmata archaeon
CGGTCCCCACGCTCGAAACGGGTGGGGTGCGCTGCCCCGAGGCCGTGCCGACCCCCGAGATCGTGAACCCGATGGAGATGGCCGACATGAGAAGCACAGCGGCGACAACGATGGCGCGGGAGGACTTGTGCGATCCATCCCGCGAGCGGGAGGGGGGGGTGCGGAGGTTCTGAGGAGCGCTCATGAATAATCCTTGCATTTCGGGACGTTATACCCCTCCTTAAGTCGAATTCAGGAATCCGAGGCCCGGTCGGTTCGACTGCGGCCACTTGGCCCTTGTGAACCGGCGCGCGGCGGATCGTCCACCTCAGGATACGGGGGACGGATGGACCGGGCACGACCGTCTACGGTTCCGAGACATATCCTACCACGAACGATCGGTCGGCCATGGTATACCGGCGGTCATGACTTCGTGCTATCGAGGCTGCGCCACAGATAGTACGAGGCGTGGGACCGCCATGGAGCCCACGGGCGTCCGACTCGTTCGACCGTCGCCTCGGCGGGGAGCACGCGATACCCGTAGGCGGCCTGGACGGCTTTGCGGACACCGAGATCGCCGGTCGGCAGAACATCCGGGCGCCCGAGCGAGAAGATGAGGTACATCTGCGCGGTCCACCGGCCGATGCCGTGGACGGCGGTGACGTGGTCGGTGATCTCCTCATCGGTCATCCGCGGGAAGCGGCGGAAGTCGATGCGCCGATCGAGGACGTGAGCCGCGAGATCTCGCAGGTATCCGACCTTCTGCGGCGAGAGCCCCGCGCTGCGCAGGGTCGTGTCGGAGCACTCCAGGAACCATCGGGGCGGAGGCATCCCTCGGGTGCCGGCCGTCCGCCGGACCTTACGCAGGATCGACGCACCCGCCGCGCCGCTGATCTGCTGGAAGACGATGGCGCGGGCGAGCGCCAAGAAGCCCGATGGACGCACCGGCACCTCGTGGACCCCAACGCGTCGTATGAGTCGGGCCATGACCGGGTCGGACGTCGATAGGTACCGGGCGATCGAACGGGGGGTTGCACCCATCCGTCTCCGGGAGCCGCCGGCCCAAATGCCATTGGCGCCCCTCCGACGGGTGCCGTGCCCACCACGCTATTCTAACCCGGAGACGTGCGCTTTCCGTGCGGCAGCCGATGTCGATCGGGGTCCTCGCCTCCGGAGAAGGCACGACCTTCGAGGGGATCGCTCGGGGGCTGCAGGATCAGCAGATCCCCGCCCGCATCAACCTGGTCGTGTCGGACCGGGTCGATGCTCACGTTCTGGAGCGCGCGCGCCGATGGGGGTTCCCCATCCTCGTCCTCCCGCGTCGAGGGGGGGACCGCGATCTCTGGGCTGAGGAACTCTCCCGCCAACTGCATCAGAGCCGGGTCGAGCTCGTGGTCCTCGCCGGTTTCCTCGCGATCCTCCCCGCGCGCTGGGTGGAGGAGTGGCGGGGCCGTGCGATCAACCTGCACCCGTCGTTGCTCCCCCGGTTCGGCGGTCGGGGGATGCACGGCATGCGGGTACACACCGCCGTCCTCGCCGCCGGGGAGCGGGAGACGGGGGCCACGGTCCACATCGTCACGAACGACGTGGATGGGGGACCGATCCTCGGGCAGGAACGGATGGGCGTGTCGTCCGACGACACCCCCGAGTCGCTGCGCGAACGTCTCCACCCGCTCGAGGTCCGGCTCATGATCGAGACGATCCGGCGGTTCGCCGAAGGAGATCTCGCGTTGCCCTACCCGGTCGCCGCGTCGGCGGGCACGGGTCCGAGGACCTCGGAGAGTGCCGTCGGGTGAGACGGGAGCGTCACGTGGATCACGTGGCGGGTCGTCTTCGGCGGGAACGGTCGGCCCTCTCGTGCGCGGCGGACGACCTCGGACTTAGCGATCGCGGGCCCGGGGTTCCAGCGTTCCAACGTGATCACGGCGTCGTCCTCGTACTCGAACGCCCATACGGGGACCCGCACTGCCCCGAGGAGGCGGAGCGCGGCGAAGCGATGGTGGCCGTCCAGCAGGACGCCGGTTTCGCGGTCGATCCAGAGGGGGTCCCGGCAGACCCCGGACTGCCGGATCTTGGCGGCGAGCTCCTCGACCTTCTCCCGGTTGTACTGCTCGTGGATGAGAACCCGATCGACCGACCACCACTCGAACGTGGGCCCCGAACTCATACCGTCCCTCCTGCGTCCCGCACCCGCGTCAGCGCGCGGCGCACGAATACACCGACCATGCGCTTGCGGTACTCGGGCGCGAGGAACGTGTTATGCACCGGACGCGAGCGTCGGGTGACCTCCTCCGCCAGCGTGCGGATCCGATCGTCCCCGAGCGTCCCTCCTACGAGCGCGTCGGTCAGCTCGTCGAACCGGCGGGGGTGGGTCTCCACGCCCCCGAGGGCGAGGCGCAGCTGCACGACGCGACCCGCCTCGAAACGGCCCGCGGCGGCGACCCCGAGCTCGGGGAAGTCGAACGACGGACGCACCCGCAGTTTGAGGTACGTCGCGGTACACCTCCGCGCTTCCTTCGGAACGTGGACCGCAACCAGGAGCTCCCCCGGAGCGAGGCGATGGCGGCGGATCCCGTCGCCTTCGGCGTCGTAGAGCTGCTCGAGCGGGAATCGGCGGCGTCCGCCCGGCCCCGCGATCTCCACCTGGGCGTCCAGGACCATGAGCGCCGGGGCGAGATCCCCACTGAACGTAGCGTAACAGGTCTCCTTCTGGGGGACCACGTGGCAGCGATCGCCATCGGCCTTGAGGCAGTAGCCCAGGCTCGCCCGCCAGAACTCGCTCTGATTGAAGAAGAAGCACCGGGTCTCCAGCAGGAGGTTCCCTCCCACGGTCCCCGACGCGCGGACGAGCGGGGTCGCAATCTCGCGCACGGCGTCGGATACGCCGGGGTAGGCCTCCGCGAACTCCCGGTCCCGCTCCAGGTCGGCGAGGCGCACCATGGCGCCGATCCGGTCCAGCGAGATGCCGTCAAGCTCGGGGATCTTCCCGAGCGCGATGAGGTGGGGCTGCACGTTCAGGTGCATCTTGTAGTTGGGCAGCAGATCGGTCCCTCCGGCGAAGTACTCCGAACCGCCGGCGTGTTCCGTGCGCGCGCGGAGGGCCTCTTCGATGGTAGCGGGTTGATGCAGCTGGAACGGGTCGAGGTGCATGGTCAGGCGCCTTTCCAGGCGCGGCCCTCCTGTATTCGGTGCTCGATCCCGCGGACGATCCGGTCCGGTGTGATCGGCAGTTCGTAGCAGCGGACGCCGACCGCGTCGTAGATCGCGTTCGCGACCGCGGGGAGCGTGGCGATGAGAGGGCCCTCGCCGGCTTCCTTCGCTCCGAACGGACCCTCGGGGTCGGGGTCCCCGACCAGCAATACCTCGATTTCGGGCATCTGCGCCGGGGTGGGGATCTTGTATTCGAGCAGGGCGGGATTGAGGAGGCGGGCGCCGCGGTAGTTCATCGACTCGCCCATCACCTGCCCGAGGCCCATGTGGATCGATCCCTCCACCTGACCCTCGACGGCGAGCCGGTTGAGGGCGCGTCCGCAGTCGAAGGCGGCCCACATCTTCTCGGCGCGGTACATCCCGGTCTCGGGGTCGACCGCGACCTCGGCGACGTAGGCGCCGAAGGAGTACGCCGGGGCGGTCCCCGCCCGCGCCCCTTTGAACGAGCCTCCCATCGGCGGCGCGGAGTACGCGCCCGTCGCGGTGAGCGCTCCCGTCCGTTCCAACGCACCGTGGAGCGCCTCCATGAACGATACACCGACCTCGGGCCGGTGCCGTACCTGGATCCGCTCGTGGGCGACCTCGAGCTGCTCGACCGGATGCCCCGTGAGGTGGCTCGCCGCGAGCAGCAGTCGGCCCTTCAGGTCGTCCGCGGCCCGTCGCGCGGCGTTGCCCATCATGAACGTCACACGGCTCGAATAGCTCCCGAGGTCGATCGGGCTCACGTCGGAGTCGACCCGCACGACGTGCACGCGATCGAGGTCGACCCCGAGGACCTCGGCGACGATCGCCGCGAGCAACGTGTTCGATCCCTGGCCGATGTCGGCCTGCATCGAATGCACGGCGATGCCGCCGTCCATGTCGACCTTGAGGTGGACGGTCGACTGGGGCATCACGGGGGTGAAGTGGATCGGGCTGTTGGAGCCCGAGATGTAGAACCCGCAGCCGAGCCCGACCCCTCGACCGTACGGGAGCTGGCGGAACTTCGCGTCCCACCCACTGCGTTCGCGGGCCGCGGTCAGGCACTTCAAGAACGAGGTCGACGTGATGCGGAACTCGTTGATCGTCGTCGAGTTCGGCGGCAGCGCGTTCCGCGCGCGCAGGTCGAACGGATCGATGTGCGTCACTTCGGCGATCTCGTCGAGCCCGACCTCGATCGAGTAGCGCAGGTTCGTACCGCCGTGCGCGCGCATCGCGCCGGACGGAGGCTTGTTCGTGTAGACCCGGCGTCCGCGGTAGCGGAAGTTCGGGATCCGGTACGGGCCTATGGCGAGGACGCCGTTGTAGTAGGTCGTGACCGTGCCGAAGGAGCTCCACGCCCCGCCGTCGATCAGCGCGTCGATGTCGTACGCGAGGATGCGACCGTCGGCGTCGGTCGCGATCCGCACCTCGTTCTCGGTCGGATGGCGGCCGTGGTTGGTGTAGAACACGTCCTCGCGGTCGAGCAGCATCTTCACCGGTCGCCCGGTTTCGATCGCCAACGCCGCACACACGATCTCGTGGGGCAGCGGATCGGACTTGCCGCCGAACCCTCCTCCCACCTCGGGCTTGATCACGCGGATCCGATGCAGGGGCATCCCCAGCACCTCGCTCAACGCGCGGTGCAGGTAGTGGGGCACCTGCGTCGCGCTCCAGACCGTGAGGCGCCCGTCGGGCGTCGCCTCGGCGATCGTGACGAGCGGCTCGGTGAACGCATGGGTCACTCCCGCGAACCGGCCGTGGACCCGCACCCGGTGGGCCGCCTGGGCGAACGCTGCATCGACGTTCCCGAAGTGCTGGACGACCTCTTTCTGGATGTTCGTCCCCGACAGCCCGCGGGCGTGGATCGGCTCGGCGACCTTCTCCACGCTCATCCGGGGATCGGTGTACTCGGGAAGCGGCTCCACCTCCACCCGGACGAGTTCGAGCGCCCGCTCGGCCGTGAGCTCGTCGACCGCCGCCACCGCCGCGACGATGTCGCCGATGTACCGGGTCTTGCCCACGGCGAGCGCGGTCTCGTCGCGGGTGATCGGGAGGACCCCGAACGGCGTCGGATACTTTGCGCCCGTCAGGACCGCAGCGACGCCGGGGAGGGCGCGCGCGGCGCGGGTGTCGATCGAAAGGATTCGGGCGTGCGCCCACGGGCTGCGCAGCAGCCGGCCGATGAGCATGCCCGGCCGACGGATGTCGTCCGTGTACTCGGCCCGGCCCGTGACCTTCAACGGGCCGTCGATGTACGGGATCCGCCCACCGATCAGGCGCAACGGTTCCGCGTCCCTCGCCGACATTACCCGCGTTCCCCGGCCGCGGCCTCGATCGCCTCGATGATCTTCGTGTAACCGGTACAGCGGCACAGGTTCCCGGAGATGGCGTCGACGATCTCCGGACGCGTGGGGTGCGGCTTCTCCTGGAGCAGCGACGTTGCGGTGACGAGGAATCCCGGTGTGCAGAAGCCGCATTGGGTCGCACCGTGATCGACGAATGCCCGTTGCAGCGCGGAGAGGCCCTGCGGCGGAGCGACCCCTTCGATCGTTGTGATCGCCCGGCCGTTGACCAGGTGCGCGAGCGTGAGACAGCTCAGCGTGGGGCGGCCGTCCACAAGGACCGCACAGCATCCGCACGTCCCGAGGTCGCATCCTCGCTTGGTGCCGGTCAGGTCGAGGTCGTCGCGAAGCAGATCGAGCAGGATGCGCTCGTCCGGGCATGCGATCTCGACAGGAAGACCGTTCAGAGTGATCCGCACCGCAGCCGGGGCCGGGCTCGCGGGAGGGTCCGGAGCGGGGCGCACCGTCGGGGATCGCACGTCACCTACCTCCCGAAGGCCACGGCGGCGTCGCCGCGAGCGCTGCGTTTCCGCCCTTCTTCACGGCGTCCTTCCTCGGGGTGCGCCCCGGGACCGCCGGCGGAGGGCTGAGGTCGGATGCGCGGCGGTGGCTCGTAGGCATCGACCGAGAATCGTCGCACGACCTTCCGAGCTCGTCCAACGGAACCGAACAAGCCGGGAGGGCCATGACCGTGGGTGGAAACCGCCTACATGACATTATACTGTCTCGGACCCCGAACGCTCGGGCACAGGGCCGCGCCGGGAGCGTACGGCGCGCGCCGGGTGCATCTCTCGGACGAGCTCGGCGACGACGCTCAGCGCGATCTCGCTCGGACTCTCCGCGCCGATCTCGATCCCGACCGGGGAGCGGATCCGCGCGATCGTCGTTCGCGAGACGCCCCGCTCGCGCAGGGAATGGTACATGTGCTCGCGCTTCGACGCGCTCGCCAGGAGGCCGATCTGGCCGGGGAACCGATCGATCGAGTCCGCGAGGACCTCCAGATCCTTCATCGCGTCGTAGCCGAGGAGGTAGAGGTGGGTGAACGATGCGGGATCGAAGACGTCCCACAGATCGGCGGGGGCGACGACCTCGCGGCGGTCGGCCGCGGGGAATCGATCGGCCCCGACCCAATCGGGTCGGTCGTCGGCGACGCTGAAGTCGTACTCGAGGCCCGGGAGGAGCGCCGCGATGGCGAGAGAGACGTGGCCGCCGCCCCAGAGGAGCACGTTCGGGCGTGCAGGGACGTACTCGATCGCCACGTCGACCGCGCCGCCGCAGAGACTCCGCAGTCCCCCCGGCTTCCACGCCTGCAGATCGAAATGGAGGAGCTCCCCACGACGCCGCTCGAACGCGCGCCGACAGGCGTCCTTCGTACGCTCCTCGAGATCCGCGCCGCCCACGGTCCCGAGACAGGAGCCGTCGGCGCGCACCAGCATCGACGCCCCGAGCTTTCCGGGGACCGACCCGGCCGCGTGCACGATCGTCGCGCGGGCGAACGGCTCGTGCGCCTCCATCAGGCGCAACGCTTCGCGGGTCAGCCTTCGATCCATCGACGCTCCGAACGTTCCCGCCACTCCTGGTGCGCGGCGACATATCGCTCCAGCGTATCGATGTTGGCGACCACGCCCGGATCGTCGACCGGGACGCGCACGACCTGCGGTCCGAGACCGGGAAGGAGGTTCCGCAGAGGTCCGTGCGCCGCCAGCGATCGGATCGCCGGGAAGACGTCACGTCGGATCAGGACGGGGTGACCTCCGAGGCCCCCCGAGGTCGGAACGAACCAGGATCCCAGGGGATCGCCGGCCCGGGCGCGCAGCAGCTGCAGGACGGTGCTCGGTTCCACGAACGGGTGGTCGACCGGCCAGATGAGGACGTCATGTCCGGGCGGCACGGCAGCGATCCCGGCCTGGATCGACGCGGTCCGCCCCTCCCGCCATCGAGCGGCGTGGACCACCATTACCGGCAGTCCCTGGACCGCGTGGGCGACCGCCTCCACATGCGCCCCGGCCACGGCGATCACAGGGAACAGCTCCTCGTCCAACGATATCTCGGCCATCCGGCGGATCGCCGGGCGGGAGCCCACCGACAGGAGCGCCTTCGGCCGGCCGTAGAATCGGCTGGAGGCACCACCGCTCAGAAGGACGGCGGCGACCTGTTCGTCTTCGATCATGGTGGGTCCGGTACGAGGAAGCGCCGACCGACCGGAGGTCGGTCCGGAATCTACCTCGCCACCGGCAGAATCTACGTACAATTAAATACCCTCACCGGGTGGCTCGCCGCCTCATGACTCACCCAAGGGACGTTCCCTCCTCCGCTTTGCTGCCCCGGCTGGCGACCGAGCTCAAGAACCGGGGTGCGGTGACACCCCCGACCTGGGCGTCGTTCGTCAAGACGGGGGTCCACAAGGAGCGCGCCCCCACGCAGGACGATTGGTGGTACATGCGCAGCGCCTCGGTGCTGCGGAAGGTCTACATCCAGGGCAACGTCGGGATCTCCCGTCTGAGCGCGGAGTACGGCGGTAAGCGCGACCGCGGCAGCGCGCCGTATCACGCTCGCAAAGGCTCCCGGGCCGTGCTGCGGGAGATCGTCCAGCAGCTCGAGCACGCGGGTCTCCTCCAGACGTACAAGAACAAGGGCCGGCGGGTCAGCGGGGAAGGACAGAAGCTCCTGGACGGGCTCTCCCGCGACACCTTGAAGGCCCTCGCCGCGGATCGCCCCGAACTCGCCAAGTACTTGTAGCGCCGTGATGGGACGGGAGGCGCTCGGGCCGATGTCAGCGAACGACGATCTGGAGCTCGCGGAGCTCCGGCGCCGCCGCCTGCAGCAGATCCAAGAGATGCAACAGGGGGCGACCTCGAACGCCTATTCGGCCCAGCAGGCCGAGATGGAGCGGCGCGAGTCCGAGCGTACCGAGATCCTCCGGCGCATCCTGACCCCCGAGGCCCGCGAGCGCCTCGCCCGGATCCGCCTCGCGAAGCCGGACGTGGCCGCGTCGGTGGAGCAGCAGGTCATCTCCCTCGCCGCGAGCGGCCGTCTCCCTCGAGCGATCGACGACGCCACGCTCCGCGCGCTCCTCGAGCGCATCTCACCGGAGCGGCGCGAGATCAAGATCACCCGACGGTAAGAACGAAGAGGGAACCCGCATGGCGAACCGCAGGAAGAGCTCCGCACGCAAGACCCGACTGAACCGCGCCGTGAAGCAGAACCGGCGGGTCCCGGCCTGGGTGATG
>JBEKEW010000047.1:0-8458 GCA_050013635.1 Thermoplasmata archaeon
CGATGGAGCGATCTCTAGACTCATGGTTTCTGCGCGGAAGACCCGAGAAGGGATCCACGCTTAACACGTAGTCCCGGTCGTGGTCGCGGCGAACGGACGCATCGCATCCGTTCGTGCGGCCAAGGAACTCACCGTTGCGCGAACTTGACGCGTCCACCTATAGCACTTAGGAACCGCGGAGACGGCATTTCGTTCGGGGTCCCGCTTCATCGCTCGCCGGGGGGGAGCGGACCTCTCCCAGATCGAGCGGGCTCATTATCGATATATATAGTTCGACCCTGGTCCGTGCGTGGCGCCTCCACCCCCACGATTGCGGAACTGGCCCGGAGGGATGGTCGGGATGTACGCGCTCCACCAAATGAGCCGGGAGCCCATCTACGGCTGGCAGCTCGCGGAACGGATCGCGCAGACGACGCACGGGGGGTGGAGACCCGGTGCCGGCGCGATCTATCCGATCCTCAAGGGACTGGTGGACCAGGGCCTCGCGCGTACGGAGGTCCGGGGCGGGCGCAAGATGTACCGCGTGACCCCGAAGGGCCGCACCCGCCTCGCGATGATGCGGGAGCGGATCCGGGACGGAGGCGGCCGGTACATGGAGCTCCGCAACCTGGTCCTCGACATGGTCGAGCCGGACCGGCGTCCGGAGTGGGCGGTGGTGCATCTGCGTCGCTCGCTCACCACGTTCGTCGAGCTCGCCCGATCCGAGGACCTGATCCCGTCGGCGCAGGGTCGCTCGCGGATGTCCCAACAGGGAGCCCGGGAGCTCCGAGCGGCGCTCGTACGCTTGCAGAACCCCACGCGATCGCGCGCCGGCGCGCGGCGCGTCCGCACGCCACCATGAGCGATGCGATCGAGGTCCATCACCTTACCCAACGGTACGGGTCCTTCACGGCCCTGAGGGACGTCGACCTGTCCGTTCGGCAGGGAGAGATCTTCGGTCTGCTGGGGCCGAACGGGGCCGGGAAGACCACGCTGATCAAGGTGCTCACCGGTCTCGTTCCCCCCTCCGAGGGGAGCGCCTCGATCGCCGGGCTCGACGTGGTCGCGCAGGAGCGTCGCGTGAAGGCCCGGGTCGGATGGGTCGCTTCGGAAGTGATCCTCGACGACGATCTGAGCGCGATGGAGAACCTCTGGATCCAGGCCCGCCTCCAGAACCTCACGAACTGGAAGGAGCGCGCGCGCGACCTCCTCCAGTACCTCGGCCTGCAAGATCGGGCCGACTGGCGGGTCTCGAAGTTCTCGACCGGGATGCGCAAGAAGCTCGAGGTCGCGCTCGCGCTCCTGCACGAGCCCTCCGTGATCTTCATGGACGAACCCACGATCGGCCTGGACGCGGCCACCCGTCGCATGCTCTGGGACCTCATCCGGAACATCCACCGGGAGTACGGGGTTACCGTACTGCTGACGACCCACTACATCGAGGAGGCCGACGCGCTGTGCGAGCGGGTCGCCGTGATCGACCTGGGGAGGATCATCCGCACGGGCACCCCTTCGGAGCTGAAGGCCCAACTGGGGATCGACGTGATCGAGATCGAGACCGTGGGAGTGCTCGATCCGGGGCCGTTGCGCGCGATCGAAGGGGTCCAGGACGTCCGGGTCGATGGCCATCGGTGGACGTTCAAGGTGCGCGAGGCCGAGGAGGTGCTTCCCCGGATCCTGGCGGCGATCCCCACGCGGGAGCTGCGCCGGGTCAACGTCGAGCGGCCGAGCCTGGAGACGGTCTTCCTCGAACTGACGGGCCGCCGGCTCGGGGGCGATGAGACCCCCGTAGATTTCCGAAAGTTCTACGGCCAGCTGCTGAGGACCCGGAGATGACCGACGTCGGCGAGGGGTTCCCGCACCTCCCCGAGCCCGTGGAGTCGGAGATCGGGACGGGGCCGGCGTACCGGGAATCGTGGAGTCAGTTCTCCGGGCTCCTCTACCGGGAGCTGGTCAAGACCTACCGCAACCCGTGGATCATCGCGATCACGGTCATCCAGCCGTTCATGTGGCTCGCCTTCTTCGGGAGCAGCTTCTCCGGCGCCGGGTGCGCGATCGTACTTCCGCTGACCAACTACGTCACCTGCAACTACATCCAGTTCCTGCTCGGAGGGGTCCTCGCGACGTCGATGCTCACGATCGGGATGTTCGGATCGATGAGCATGATCCAGGACAAGCGGTTCGGCTACCTGAAGCGGGTCCTGATCACGCCGACCCGAAGGTCCAGCGTCTTCCTCGCGAAATCGGTCGGCGCCACGACGCGCGGACTGATCCAATTCCCGGTGATGATCGTCGCCGCGTTCGCGTTCGGGGTGCGGTTCTCGATCTCGCCCCTGGAGTGGATGGGGTGGGTCGTCGCGTTGTTCTTCCTCGGGCTCGGGTTCAGTTCTCTCTACCTCACCATCACGGCGCGGAGCACCGACTGGCAGACCCCCGGGGTCCTGTCGAACCTGATCACGATGCCCCTGATGTTCACCAGCACCGCCCTGTTCCCCGCGGTGAACTTCCCGTGGTGGATGCAGGATATCTCCAAGGTGAACCCGGTCACCTACGCCGCGCTGTTCGGACGGAACCTCGCCCTGTTCGGCACGGCGAACTGGGAGTATCTCGGGTTCCTCGCCATCTTCGCGACCGTCATGGTCGCGCTCGGGGCGCTCGTGTACAGCCGCTGGCTCAAGGTGGAGTAGGGGTGCGACCCGGCCTGGGGAGCTCGGCGCACCGCGGGAGCCTTTATCAAAGCGAGCCGGGTCGCCGAGTTCCGCGATGGGCCCGTAGCTCAGGCCGGCAGAGCAGGCGGCTCTTAACCGCAAGGTCAGGGGTTCAAATCCCCTCGGGCCCGTCGCACATCCGTAGAAGACCCACCCGGGGCCGAGGGGGGTCCCGTCGGCGAACGATGGCACTGGAGAACGTGGAGGACGGCATCGCGCCGCCTCGGCGATGCAGGGGATCGGTCCACAAGCCCCCGGGCATGCCCTCCGACGTCCGAGACCCGCTCGCATCCCCACGGGGTTCTCCGTTCTTCCTTTCTAATAGTCAGGAGTCATCGAACGGAGGCTAGCTATGGGGATCCCCAAAGCGATCGTCGATCGGTTGGTGAAAGAGAACGAAGGGCACGATTGCCCCGAATATCCGGAGATCTGCGTCCGCCTCGAGGCGATCGCCGACCTCCCGACCCGGTTCGGCGCCTACCAGGCCGTCGCGTTCTGGAACAACCTCGACCGGAAGGATCACGCCGCGTTCCTCCACGGCAACGTCTTCGAGCAGGAGGAGGTCCCCGTGCGGGTCCACTCCGAATGCCTCACCGGGGATGCCATCGGTTCGTTGCGGTGCGACTGCCGCGACCAGCTGCTCGAATCCCTCGAACGGATCGGGAAGATGGAGACCGGCATCGTGGTGTACCTTCGGCAGGAGGGCCGTGGCATCGGCTTCGCCAACAAGATCCGGGCCTACCAGCTCCAGGACTCGGGCTACGACACGGTTCAGGCCAACGAGCTGCTGGGGTTCAAGGCCGACGAGCGGGACTACGGCATCGCCGCTCACATGCTGGGCTCGCTCCACGTGAAGTCGGTACGGGTCATGACGAACAATCCCCAGAAGGTCGCCGACCTGGAACGGTATGGAGTGCGGGTGGTCGGTCGGATACCGGTCGTGATCCCTCCGAACGAGCACAACGGTCCCTATCTCGAGACGAAGCGCAAGCGGATGGGCCATCTGCTGGGCGTGGAGCAACCCGACGACCTCCTCGGCGATCCCACCTAGCATCCCTCGGCGGGACGATGCGCCACGTCGGGGGGTGGAGGAGGTACCACGGAGGATGGCGATCGACCCGCCGAAGGTCGAGCTGATCGACCTGCCCAAGGGATCCCGGGACCGAGCCGTTCCGGTCCTGATCGATTCGTTCGTGGGGATCTATCGTTGGCACGCCAAGCGGACGCTGCGGGATGTCGCCTGGGTACGGGCGGCGCAGATCGAGGGGGTGGTCGCGGGAGTCGCGATGCTCGAGCCGCTGACCCCGGAGGTCGGATACGTGTACTACCTGGCCATCGGGAAGCCGTACCGAAATCGAGGGGTGGGGGGCCAGCTGCTCGATGACGCCATCGACCGCTTCCTTCGCGGCCACGCGAAGGTCGTCTACGGAGCCGCGGAAGAGGAGAACATGGCGTCGTTGGCGTTGTTCCGTTCGCGAGGGTTTCGTTCCGTCGAGCGTCGCGAGCTCGGGTACGCCGAGGGCGGCCTCGGAGCGTGGGGGCTTCGAAGTCGGATGATGCTCGTCCACGGGGAGCTGCTCATGGGAAAGCGGCTGGACACCGGGTCGACGGTGGCGGAGGGGGTCGACGAGAAGACACCCACCGACTCCGAGAACGGGTAGGGATCGATCCCAACGCGGGCCGCCCGGTCGGTCGCAGGACCCCGCGACGCTACCGATCGACGAGCGACATCATCGTCGGGGAGTACCGGTCGCCGGCGACGCGGGTGGGTGCCACGGCCTCTTCGATCTGCTCCCGTTCCGTTCGGGACAGAGGGAGATCGATGGCGGCGATGTTCTCCTCCAGGTACGTCCGACGCTTCGTTCCCGGGATCGGCACGACATCCTTCCCTTGGGCGAGGAGCCAGGCGAGCGCGAGCTGCGCGGGCGTGCATCCCTTCTTCGCCGCGATCGCGCCCAGGCGGCGGGCGAGCTCGAGATTCCGGGCGAAGTTCTCTCCCTGGAATCGCGGGATCCCCCGGCGGAAATCGGCGGGAGGGAGCTGGTCGATCCCCCCCAGGCGGCCGGTCAGGAACCCCCGTCCGAGCGGGCTGAACGGCACGAAACCGATGCCGAGCTCCCGACAGGTGGCCAGAACGCCGTTCTCGGGGTCCCGCGTCCACAGCGAGTACTCGCTCTGAACTGCCGTGATCGGATGGACCGCGTGGGCTCTCCGCAGGGTGCGCGGACCGACCTCGGAGAGCCCCAGGAACCGCACCTTCCCCTCCTCCACGAGCCGGGCCATCGCCCCTACGGTCTCCTCGATGGGGACCTGCGGATCGACCCGGTGCAGATAGTACAGGTCGATCGTACGGACCTGGAGGCGTCGGAGGCTCGCTTCGCACGCGGCGCGGACGTGTTCGGGGCGGCCGTCGATCCGCCGCTCCTGCGCCGCCGCCCCTTGGACGAAACCGAACTTGGTCGCGAGGAAGACATCGTCGCGCCGCTCCCGGATCTCGCGGCCCACAAGCTCCTCGTTCGTGTACGGGCCGTAGGCGTCCGCCGTGTCGAGGAAGGTGATCCCGAGGTCGAGCGCCCGGTGTAGGGTCGCGACCGATTCGGCGTCGTCCCGGGTCCCGTACGACGCCGACATCCCCATGCAGCCGAGCCCGAGCGCCGAAACCACCGGCCCATGGCGGCCCAGTCGACGCGTCTTCATGGGGCCCTCCGCTCCCCCGCCCGGCCCGAGGTTGCATCCACGGGATCCTTCTCGCGTACGCGGGCCGTGAGCAGCTGACCCCCCTCGCCACCTTCGAAGAGCGGAAGGGCCTCGGGCGGCACGCCGGCTTCTCGCGCATAGCGACCGAGGTCGGGATGGGTGACGTGAACGTCATCGAACCCCGCCGCCCGCGCCATCTCGATCAGCTCGCCATCCGTGTACGCATGCGTGCGGGAAGCGATGGGTTCCGGGTTGGCCGGAGTGCCCCGAAGCGCCGCGGAGGCGGTGTACATCACGAACCGTCCGTGCCCCGCGAGGATCCGGTGAATCTCGCGGAGGGCCCGAACGGGATCGGGAAAGAAGGCGAAGACGCCGGTCGACGCGGCACACGTGTAGGCGTGGGAGGGGAAGGGCAGCGCATCGGCCTCCCCCTCGACGACGGTAAGGCGTCCCTCGGCGATCGCATCGGCATTGAGCTCCCGGGCGAGGCGGACCATCGTCGGGCTGTGATCGACGCCGGCCGCGCGACATCCGGTCTTCAACGCTTCCTGGAGGAAGGCACCTCCTCCACAGCCGACCTCGAACAATCGATCCTGCGCGGTCAGTTCCAGGACCTCCAGAAGGGCCCGGAAGTTGGGTCGATGGTAGATCGGGTCGCGATAGGTCGTACGGGCCTCGGGCCCTTCGGGCCGACGGGCGCGTCGGTCCGTGATCCAGTCGCCGAACATTTGGGGCGCGGTCGCCTGGAACATCGCTCCGACCACCGCGCCGGCGAACCATCCCGTAAGCTCTTCCTCCGAACCGTGGAAAGCCGCGCCCCAGCCTCGATGTTCGCACTCGATGATCGTACCGCGCGCGCTGGGATGAAAGCCGAGCACGATCTCCGTGTGCAACCCGGGTTCCCAGGAGGCCGGGTGCCATTCGATGCGGACCCGCACGCCCGGAACCCACTCGACGACCCGGCCGATCACCTCGGTGCCTTCGAGGAGCCGGCCCTCCGGGCCCGCCTCCAGTTGGATCCCGCGCCCCGCGAGCGAATCCCCGAGCTGCTCGATGACGAGCTCAAACGCGCGCGCCGAAGGGATTCCCACCTCGACCCGGGCTCGGAGCGAGGTCGGTTCGCGACGGGTGGTCAGGGGCATCGTCGTCGATCCTCCCCTCACCGTCCGGGAGGTCCCCCGCGCTTAAGGGCTCGAGGGACGGACGCCCACAAGGATCGGGGTTCGGCCTCACGAAGGAGGTGAGCCCCGTCGGCGCCGCGGAGGGGGGCGGGGCGGAGGCGCATCAAGTCCCGCGTGGGCCTCCTCCTTGTGCGTTGCGAGGGTCTCCTCCGATCGGAAGACTCGTCCGCACTCCGAGCAGATCGCCTCGATTTCGTCATACTCCACGTACGGCATTCACGAGTGGTAGGGAGCGGCAGGTAATGGCGGTTCCGCGTTCGAGGAGGGCCCCCCGGAGTGCCCGCGGGGCCGGCCCGGGGATGCGGGTCCGCGAGGGTCGGCCACCTCTCACCGGATCCGAGGACGCCGCCGGCGTCGGAGCGCGACGACCGAGCCCCTACGGAGCGGTTCCGGTAGAACCCGGCCAGCTACCGCCGCAGGCGTTCGAGGGCGGCACCGACCATCAGCGGGAAGAGGACGGTCACATCCCCGTCCACGCTCGTGTGGTGGGCGTTCGCCTTGATCTTCCCCCACGAGACGGCCTCCCGGGTCCGGGCGCCCGACAGGCTCCCGTCCCACTCCACCGCGCTCGTGACCTGGAGCGCCGCATCGAGCCCGTCGCGGAACTGGTTCCACCAGATCGTGTGGTGTTTGGAGATCCCGCCTCCGAGCAGGATCGCCCCCGATCGCTTCGCCTCGTAGACCAGGTCGGAGATGTGCTGCTCGTCCCGCAGGAGGTCGAGCGTGAGCTCCTTGTGGTCCTGCCAGAACAGCCATAATTGGGAGCCGACCGCCCCGTCGGTGATCCCCGGGACGAACACGGGCACCTTGCGTTCGTAGGCGGCGCGCAGGATGCTCGAGCGCCCCGAGCGCGCCGGGATCGCCTCCCCGATCGCCCACGCGAGGTCCCGGGTCGTCAGGGAGCGGACGCCGCGTCGCCAAAGCGCGGCCAGCAGCTTCTGCATCTTCTGCTCGATGATCGCGCCGTAGTTGGCCTCGGGGATCACCAGGTTCCCGAGCCGGTACAGATGACGGCGGTGGAGGTCGGCGTCATCGAGGTTCCATTCCCCGTGGTAGTAGGGCCGGAACGAGCGGGCCAGGTCGTGGTCGAGCGTCCCGCAGGTCGTGATCACCACGTCGACATACCCCTCCCGCACGAGCGTCGCGAGCACGCCCCGGAGTCCGGTCGCGACGATGTCGGCGGGGAAGGAGAGGAACAGCGTCAGGTCGGGGTCGCGGAGCATCTGGGCGAGGACGTCGACCCCCTGGGCTACGGCCTTCGCGCTGAACCCGCCCCCGGCTTCCATCCGCCGCACGAGAGCGTCGAGCGACGGCGCGTCGTCGATCCGGATGTCCTCGACCTTCCGTGGCATCGGCCGCTCCCGAACCGGAGGGGGGTTAAAGGCCTCCCGTGAAGCCCAGCGTGAGCGAGCGATAGACGAGAACGTACGTGAGGATGTATCCGACCAGCGCCCCCCCGTTGAGGAACGGCAGTCCGGCCTGGGCCTCTCCGCCGCTCACGCGGTGCATCAGGACGGCGTAGCCGACGACCGAGCCTACGAGCGCGCCGAGCGCCACCCACAAGCTCGCGGCGATGCCGAACAGCTGGGGGGCCGGAGGAAGCCAGACGAAGGCGGAGACGATGAGGATCCCCGGGATCACGACGTCGCCGAGTCCCATGAACGTCGCCGCGCGCTCCTCGACGGGAACGCGCCGCGTCTCGGCCAGGGGGGGTGCGGCCGCGTAGTCGTAGTCGGCCGATTCGGGCATCACCATCAGGATCGGGAGCTTCATCTCGGTCACGATGTCGGCGAGCCGGATCATGTGCTTCGTACGGTAGACCGCGATCGCGTCGTACACCGCGAGCGCGATGAGGAGGATGAACACCGGCAGGATCGCGAAGGAGATGCCGAG
>JBEKEW010000048.1:0-8362 GCA_050013635.1 Thermoplasmata archaeon
GGTCGCCATCGCCCCGCCGACGAGCTCCCCGGTCACGATCCTCGGCCTCAGTCCGGCGGTTTTCGTGGCGGGGGTGGTCATCGTCGCTCTCGTGGCCCTCCTGATCGGCCTTCTCATCTATCGGCGATCTCCCCGGTTCCCGAAGGACCGCGCCTGAGCCCCGGGTGCCCTTCGTGGGATGCTCCCTGCGTGTTCGTGGGACGCCGAGCCGATGGTGCCTCGTCTCGGCCGCACGCGGATCGCGGAGCGGAGGTCGTGGACGGGGTCGAGACCTCAGAGCTTCCACGTGATCTCAATGGGCGGTCGCGATCCGAATTGCGACGTGTGGGCGACGCGCAACCGCACCCATTCTTGGCCCGCCAGCTCCGAACGCGTGCCCACTCTACGGCGATCGCCCGGTCGTAACGCCACCCAGAAGTCCCGCGGTGTGTACTAAGGATCTTCGGTGTCCCGGCCCACCGCCATGGAGACGGCGATCTCGGTCGCAGGGCCGCCTCCGACGTTCTGGAGGTTGGCGACGACGCCCTCGAACCGGGCGGTCTGCTCCCGCACTTGCGGGGGATGTCGGCACAACCCGACCGGAGTACGCCCGCGTCCTACGGTCTGCGGTCGGGCTCGGGGAGCCCCGGTGGCGCCGGGCCCAGTTGGTGGTCCGGGTCGGTGCCGGAGGAGGGAGTAGGTTGACCGTGCCGGAAGAACATCGGAGCCCCCCCCACCCGCGAGCACGCCTCGATGACCCGCCCATCAGTTTCGCCGGCATCGAAGCAAGAACGACGACCGCATCGAGAGCCCGACAGCTCGCAGGATCGGAGCGTAGCTCAGCGTGAGCAGTTTGCCGACCCCCGTGGGCTCCGCACGAAATGGACCGCGCGGCAGGGTGGCTCGACCACCCGATGTGCCACTTCTCCCGACATGTCCGTCGTGGCGACGCAACCGTGCGAGGTCGCCCAAGGCGGTGGGGACGTCACCTAGGTCGTTGTGGTAGTACACCGCCTCTACACGGGCCCCGGATCGCTCTACGAGTCGCGAGAGCGACGCTGGGGTAAAGTGGTAGCGATGGCGGGGAATCTCAAGCAAGGGCCACGCGGCGCCGAAGAACCGTCGCCCGGGTGAATCGAAGTTGCACAGGGCGATCGCGATCACACCGCCGTGCTTCAACGCGCGAACGGAGTGCTCGATGACGAGCTGAGGACGGTCGCAGTGCTCGAGCGAATGGTACATCGTGATGAGGTCGAGGGTGGCAACGGGATAGACAGCCCCTTCGGCGGTCGCCGTCTCGACCGCGAACCCATCCCGACGGGCCGCCGCAGCGGCGGCGGAGGAGGGTTCGATACCCCGGACCTTCCACCCAAGATCGGCAAGTCGGCGGAGGTACCTCCCGGCACCGCACCCGACGTCGAGCACGAGTCCCGGTGTAGCCCCGCGCTCCTCGAAGTCAGCGTACTTCGGGTCGCACCAACGCCAGTAGCCGAGGCTTCCGATCGCCCGCGCTGCCCGCTCCGAAGCGCGACGGGAGAAACTCCGTGAGCGCGATCCGGTCCCTTCATGATAGATGTAATCCGCAGGGTAGATCGAGGCAAGGTCGGGGGGATCCCGCCCGAAATCGGTCCGGCCGAGTCCACAGCCCGCACATTCGACCACGGGGAACGATCGCGTGGAGGTTTCGTGGATCAAGTCGTGAGCTGTGAATACCGGATGCCATTGGTCCGAGCTGCATACGGGGCACAGCACACGGATCTCCGAAGGGGGAGGTCCTCCCTCCGATCGAGCCTCGGGGTCGAGTCCCACAACCCGTTCGGAGGGAGAATGTCGCCATAAGTCGTTCGGCAGCTTTCGCCACGTGCTCGCGACCTCTGCGATTCGAGCGCCACGCGTGCGGTCGTCGAGCGGATCCTGCGCTCGTGCGCGTTCCGTTCGGGGGGAAGTCGAGTTCCGCCGCCTCCGACGGGTCGACCTTCGCCCGCCTGATGCCGAGGATGACCCCCCGGGAGGTGGGGCCGGTGGACCTGTCCGACGGTACGTCCCCACTGGTGAGCTCACCGACCCTCCGATACAGCCCCCTCCGGTTCCGTCGGCGTGGACACGAGGTCCGGTGGGAGCGGAGATCGACCGGCTCGATGGGTTCATGACCCAGTTGCCACTTGGTCGACCCGACCATGGTCTCGGTGGCCTCGGAGGCGAAAGGCCCCCCCGACAACGCGCGATCCCCACGGATGTGGGAGAGCTACGGCGCGTGGCTCTGGCCGATCGGGATCGTCCAATTCTTCGTCGCCATGCTCCTCGTCGAGCTGGCCTACGGCTGCGCGAACTTCGGTGGCTGCTACAACGCGCTCACCAACCCTATCGGCGATCTAGGCAGCGGCGGGTTCTCTGGAAACCCGGCCTACTTCATCGATGGGGGCGTGCAGCATGCGTGGCCCTACTCTCAACTGTGGCCGGTCTTCGACTATTCGATCTTCGTCCTCGGTGCGTTCCTCGTCGCGGGGGTCCTTCTGCTCCAAGGTGCCTTCCCGCGGAAGGGCGCTTCGCGGGTCTCCCTCGCCTTCCTCGGGATGACCGGGCTCGGAGCGGCCGGGGTGGGAGTCGTTCCCGAGGACACGCTGCTCGCGGCTCACTCCGCCTTCGCCTTCCTCGCGTTGGCGGGATCCGGCCTAGCAGTACTGGTCATGGGGGTCGCGCTCGCTCGCGACCGCGAGTGGGGGCGAGGTTGGGGTCTCGCGTCGTTCGTCTTGGGTCTCATCTCGCTCGTAACGCTCCTCGTGCTCCTCCTGCCCTCCGCCGGCGTCGTACCGAGCTGGCGTGTCTATGGTTCCGGCTTCGGGTCCGGCGGCTTGGAACGCTTGATCGTCGCGGCCCCGGCGCTCTGGCTCATCGGCGTGACGACTCGAGTGCTGTGGAGGCGAAGGGCGGCGACGTCGCCCGTCGAATCCCGTACGGCTGCCTCGTCCCATGCGACGTCGGTCCCGATCGACGCGAGCTCACGGCGCCTCGTGTGGGAGAACTACGGGGCGTGGATCTGGCTCCTCGGCCTCCTTCAGTTCGTCGCCGTGATGGTCGCCTCCCAGCTCGCGTACTCCTGCTCGAATTACGGCGGATGTTACAACTTCCTCTCCAACCCCATCAGTGACTTCGGAAGTGCGGGCTTCACGACGGGCAACCCCCCTCAGATCACCTACATGAACCTCGCCATCCCATGGCCGACGGCCCTCCTGTGGCCGGTGTTCAACTACTCGATCGTGCTCTTCGGAACCTGCCTATTCTCCGGGGCCTTCCTCGTGCGCAGTGCCTTCCCGCAAACCTCCTGGAGCGTCCTCGGTCTCGCGCTATTCGGGGTCGGGGGCATGGGAGCCGCGGGGGTGGGCATCGTACCCGAGGACACCCTGTTCGCCGCTCATTCCTCCTTCGCCCTCATCGCCTTCGGGCTCGCCGCGATCGGGGTCCTCACCCTGGGGATCGCGCTCGCCGTCGGTCGGTCGTGGGGCCGGAGATGGACCGTCTACACCCTCGCTTCGGGCATCTTCGCGCTGCTGGTAATGGTCATTTTTTCGGTCCCATCCCTTGTGGGAGTCTCGGCCTGGGCCCCCTACGGGAGCGCCTTTGGGTACGGTGGGATGGAACGGTTGATCACTGTCGCCCCTCTCTTGTGGATCGGGGTCGCGATGGTCCATCTCCTCCACCGACCCGCACGCGCTTCGGACGGGTCCGGTTCGGGGTCGTCCCCGGATGCCCTCTCCCGATGAACGGAGGGACCGGTACGCTCCTCGCGACCGTATGCGAGTGCGTTCGGAGGGGTCGATGGTTCGGGTTCGCGTGACGCTCCTATGCAGGCCGCCGTCACACGTGCCACCGCATGGGAAAGTCGATTTGTAGGTCGGCCTATTCCTCCCTCGAGGCGATGCTGGCCAAACATGTGGCGATGGCCCCGAAAGGGGCGTACTGTTTCGGGTGCAACCAGCCGTTCGGAGGCGGAGCCCCGACGGTGAGGTTCGAGAGCGATCTCGTTCCACCCTCCGACCAGCCCGAGCTCTCCGGTCTGTACTTTCATCCCGGGCACTTGATTCGATACGCGAATCGTCGCAACTGGACCGCGCTCGCCGAGTACATCGAGCGGAATGGATCATCGAACTTCTGACACCCATCGAACGGTATTGTTCAATTTCGGGTGGTGAAGTCGCCAGCTCCGTCAGCGGGACGACAGCCACCACCCGATGGCGGGACAGTTCCTCTCGGGCCCAACGATTAAATACGGTTAACAGGGCTCCTTAACGGCTGCTGACAACTGTCTGACAAACAGCCACGCACCAGCGCGACGGAAGGTAGTCTCCGGGAGCAGGTGAGCACTCAATGCATCTCAAGAAGCTGAAGCTGCGGAACTTCAAGTCGTTCGCCGGCGCCATCGAGGTCCCGTTTGAGCCGGGATACACCGGTGTCGCCGGACCGAACGGGATGGGAAAGTCGAACATCTCCGACGGGATCTTGTTCGTTCTGGGACCTAAGAGTTCCAAAGCGCTGAGGGCCGATCGGCTCACCCATCTCTTCTTCAACGGGGGGGCATCGAAGAAGCCCGCGACCGAGTGCGAGGTCTCGCTCGTCTTTGACAACGCCGACCGTCTCCTGCCGGTCGATTCGGACGAGGTCGAGGTCACCCGCTATGTGAAGCTCGCCCCGAGCGACCCGGACGGCTACTACTCCTACTTCTACGTCAACGGCAAACGAACAACCCAGACCGACATCGATAGCATCCTCTCCCACGCAGGCCTCTCGGGAGACGGGTACAACCTTGTCCAGCAGGGGGACGTCAACAGCATCGTCACGATGGGACCCGTTCCGCGTCGTGGCCTTCTGGAGCGCCTCGCTGGCATCTCCCAGTTCGACGACGAGCTCGGGCGTGCCCAGACCAAGCGGACCGACCTGGACGCCAATCTGGACCGGATCCGAACGCTCCTCGGTGAGATCAAGAGCCGGATCTCTTCTCTCGAGTCCCAGCGGCTCCAGGCGATTCAGTACCGCCAGCTCGAAGAAGAGAAGCACCGGGCCGAAGCACGCCTCGCCCGAGCCGGGCAGCTGATGGCCCAGCAGGAGTTCGACACGTGCCAGACCCAGGTGAAGACCCTTCAGGAGGAGATCCAGAAGCTCGATGCCGAGCGCCTCCGCCTCACGCAGGAACGCGACGAGCTCGTGGCGCGGATCGACGTCGTCGACCGCGAGATCGCCAAGGCCGGTGGGGAAGCCGCGGAGAAGATCCGTGCGGAGCGCGACCAGAAGCGGTTGGCCCTCGCCACGCTCCAGATGGGGCTGGACCACCAAAAGGAGGCCCTTCAAACGCTCGAAACCCGCACCGAGGAGCTCGCCGGGCTCATCAAGTCCGACGAGAAGGACATCGCCCGCTTCCGCGCCGAGGAGTCGAAGGCCTCCCGCGAGCTTGCGGAGGTTTCCAAGCGGAGCGACGAGATCTCCGCGAACCTCCAGGAATCGACCGGGGGATCCGGCCACGCTCAGGGCAAGCTGGCCGGCGCGAAGAAACAGGTCCTGGAACTCCAACGCCGGCAGACCGATCGCGAAAAGGCTTGGCAGGCCGCCGTCCAGGAACGCGAGTCCCACAAGGCAATGGTGGAGAGCGCCGACCGCGCGGAGGCGCAAGCCGAGGATACGCGCCGCGAACGCGAGGTCGAGGTCCGAGATTTCGAGCTGAGGATCAAAGAGGCGAACCCCGATGGCACGAACAAGGGCGGTTCCACGGGGGACCTGCAGAAGGAACTGTTCCCGCTGAAGACCAAAGAGAAGGCGCTCACCGCGGAGGCCGATCGCCTCGGACAGGAGGTCACCGAGCTGAACCGCCGGTACATGGCCCTCGATGCCCGCCTCAAGGCGCGCAGCGAATCCAACGGCCGAAACAGTCCGTTCGCTGCCGTGGACTTCCTGCTCTCTCAACGCAACCTGGGCAAGTTGCAGGGGATCCGGGGGACGGTCTCCGAACTCGTGCAGTACGACAGCAAGCACCGCCTCGGTCTCGAGATCGCCGGCGGCTCGCGATTCCACGCGCTGGTCGTCGAGACGGACGCCGTCGCGGAGGAGTGCATCCGCCTGCTCCGGACCGAACGGCGGGGCCGCGCGACCTTCCTCCCACTCAACAAGATGCTACCCGCCCGGCCGAAGGGCAAGAGCCTGATCGCGGCGCAGGCGACGGGCGCGGTCGGGTTCGCGATCGATCTGGTCAAGTTCGACGAGTCGTTGCGCCCCGCAATCTCCTACGTCTTCGGCGAAACGGTCGTGATGGACGACCTCACCCACGCTCGCGCCCAGATGGGCGGGGTACGGCTGGTCACCCTGACGGGCGACCTGATCGAAGCAACCGGAGCGATCTCGGGAGGGTACATCGACGCCTCGGGGAAGAGCGCCGACAATGCCTCGGAGCTCAAGCAGATCGGCGAGGAGCTTCGAGAGAAGAGCGGCGCCGATGGCGCGGCGCGCGCCGAGCTCGCCAAGGTATCCACCCGGATCCGCGAGGTCAGCGAGGAGCTCGCCAAGCGGTCGATCCGGGCCGACGCACACCAGTCCACACGCCAGATCCTCGACAAGGAGCTCGCTCAGGCGCGCCTGCGACTCAAGGAATCGGTCGACCTCATCCGCGCTTCGCAGAAGGAGCATGAAGAGGCGGGGAAGGAGTTCTCGGCCCTCGAGGCGAGCGCCACGAAGCTCGCCGAGGAGATCGCCGCCCTCAAGGCCGAGATTGCGAAGGCCCAGGAGCAGTACCTCGGGCAGCTACCCGGAGCGCTGTCGACGCGGGTGCGCCAGTGGCAGCAGGAGGCTCAAGAGACGAGCGATGCTCGGGTGAAACTGAACGGCGAGCTCCAGTCGATTCGTGCGAACTTGGGCGCGCTCAGCGAACGACTGGCCGGCCGGAGGAGCGAACTTTCTACCGCGCAGCAGGAACTGGCGGCGAAGCACAAAGAGATCGCCGCGAGCGAGAGCGCCCTCGTCCAGTCGAAGGCCGGGGTCGATGCGTTGAAAGGCATCGAGGAGCAGCAGGGAGCGGCGTTCCGCGTCCACGCGGAGAAGAAGAAGAAGCTCGATGGTCAGCGACTGACGGTGACCGAATCCCTGGCCCGGGCCGAAGCGACCCTCACGAACCGTCAGACCATGCTCCAGCAGGAAGAGGTTCGCCTCGCCCAGGCCGAAGCGAAGCTCCACGAGGTTCAGGAAGCCCTCAAGCAGTTCCCCGAACCCGCGGCGGATGAGAAGCCGATCCCGATCGAGGAACTGAAGCGGACGCTCGCCGCCACCACCGTCCAATTGGAGTCGATGGGGTCGGTCAACTTGCTCGCGCTCGAAGAGTACGATCAGGAGAAGGCACGCCTGGACGAGTTTGATTCCGAGTCGCAGCGGCTATCGAGCGAGAAGGGCGAGCTGCTCGGACTCGTCAAGGAGATCGAGCAGAAGTAGCGGGAGTAGATCAGCGAGGTCGTTGTCCGAGTCAACACGGCCTACGTCGAGATCTACCGCGAGCTGACCCGAGGCGGAGAGGGGGAGATCGCCCTGGAGAACCCGAAGGATCCGCTCGCCGGCGGCCTCCTGATCAAGGCCCGACCTATCGGGAAGAACGTCCAACGCCTCGAGCAGCTCTCGGGCGGGGAGAAGTCGATCGCGAGCCTAGCGTTCATCTTTGCCATGCAGCGGTACGAACCGAGCCCCCTCTACGTCTTCGACGAGATCGACATGTCCCTGGACGGGATCAACGCCGAGCACGTCGGTCGGATGCTGCAGCGGGACTCGCAGCGGGCTCAGTTCATCGTGATCTCGCTGCGCAAGGTGACGCTCAAGTTCGCCCACCGGCTGTATGGTGTGACGATGCGGGGCGACGGGTGCTCGCGCGTCTACGGCATCACCCTCGAGGACATCCAGGACGTGGAGGAGCGCGACGGGGCCCATGCGCCTCCCCTCGCGTCGGTGGCCGCGGGGGCATCGTGACGATCTCGGAAGCCGCCGCGGTCGAGCTCGCCGACCGAGCCGCTCCTCCCTCTCTCGTGCCTCGGGAAGCCGCCGAGACGGTGCTCGAGTACCTCGTCTTCCATCGATCGCTGATCGACGACCGAGCCGACAACTCCCAACTCCTCGAGCGCTACCTCGCCCTCGTCCAGAACCTCCAAGAAGGGGTCCACATCGTCATCGCCGACCCGCTCCAAAAGGCGACCGCGATGCTCTTCGAGCTCGTCCTCGACCAAGAGTTCGATCCGTGGGAGATCGATCTGGTTCGGTTCGTCCGTGCCTACCTCGAACGCGTCCAGTCCGAGGGGGCGGTCGACTTCCCCGTCGCGGGCCGATTGCTCTGCATGGCGTGGAACATCCTCTTCCTCCAGTCGGA
>JBEKEW010000049.1:0-8288 GCA_050013635.1 Thermoplasmata archaeon
CCAGCCGAACTCGACCAGGTTGTCCTTGCGGCTGCGGTCCCCTTTGTACATCCCCTGGAGCTGCGGCACGGAGACGTGGGACTCGTCCATGAAGACGAGGAAGTCCTCGGGGAAGAAGTCGAGCAGCGTGTACGGTGGCTCGCCGGCCTTCCTCCCGGAGAAGTACCGGGAATAGTTCTCGACGCCCGAGCAGTACCCCGTCTCCCGGATCATCTCGAGATCGTAATCGGTCCGCCCCTTCAGGCGCTGGGCCTCCACGATCTTCTCGGCTCGGACGAACTCCTGCACGCGCGCCTCCTTCTCGCGATCGATCTCGGCGAGGATGCCCCGCAACCGCTCGTCGACGGTCATGAAGTGGGTCGCGGGGAAGATCGCCAGCGCGGTGATCTCCCGCATCTCCTCCTGCGTCACGGGATCGAGCTCGGCGATCGACGCGACCGTTCGGCCGTCCAGCACGATCCGGTGGATCGTCTCGCCGGCCCCCATCACGTCGATCGTTCCGCCCCGGACGCGGAAGCGGCCCCGCTTGAGCTCGTAGTCGTTCCGAGCGTACTTCATCCGGACCAGGCTTTCGAAGAGGTCCTGCCGGCCGATCTCCTGGCCGACGGTGAGCTCGACCACCGAGGCGCGGTAGTCCTCGGGCGATCCGAGCCCGTAGATGCAACTGACAGAGGCAACGATCAGGACGTCCCGGCGGGTCAGGAGAGCCTGCGTCGCCCGGTGCCGCAGCCGGTCGATCTCCTCGTTGATCGACGCGTCCTTCTCCACGAAGAGGTCGATCTGCGGAACGTACGCCTCCGGTTGGTAGTAGTCGTAGTAGCTGACGAAGTACTCGACCGCATTGTGCGGGAACAGCGCGCGGAATTCGCCCACGAGCTGCGCGGCGAGCGTCTTGTTGGGAGAGATGACGAGGGTCGGCCGTTGCAGACGCGCGACGACATGCGCCATCGTGAACGTCTTCCCGCTTCCCGTGACGCCGAGCAGCGTGGTGAACTTCTCCTTCCGCTCGATCCGTCGGACGAGCTCCGCGATCGCGGCCGGCTGGTCGCCTTGGGGAACGAGATCGGTCTCGAGCTGGAACCGTCCCGAGAGCTCGGGACGCGCCGGGGCGACGACGCTCATCGCCCGCCGACGGGGAGGAGCCCGTGATATCCCGCAGGATCGATCGTCACCGTCGCGAACCCGAGCCGCATCAACCCCTCCCGAACGTTCGCTGCGACGGACGGGGCCGCGAGCCGGCCGACCTCGGCCGGGTCGACCTCGATCCGGGCCGAGCGCCCGCCGACACGGACCCGCACGCGGCGGAACCCGAACGAGCGAACGATCTCCTCGGCGCGCTCGATCCGGGACAGCAGGTCCCGATCGATCGCCTGCCCATGGGCGACCCGGGAGGCGAGGCACGCGTCGGACGGTTCGTCCCAGTTGGGCAGCGCGCGGCGCCGAGCCTCGCGACGGACCTCCGTCTTCCGCCATCCGGCCATGGCGAGGGGGTGGTGGAATCCCGCCCGCTCCATGGCCGCGATACCGGGTCGCTCCTCCCCGAGATCATCGAGATGGATCCCGTCCACGTACTGGTGAGCGCCCCGTCGAACCCCTTCGGCCGTCAACGCCTCCGCCTCGACCGACCGGCAGAAGAAGCAGCGATTCGACGGGTTCGCTCGGTACGAGACGAGCGCGAGCGGGTTGACCTCGATCTCGAGGTGGGCGATGCCGATCGATCGCGCCACCCGAGCGGCCCGATCGACCTCCCGGCGCGCGACCGCCGGTCCGGTCAGCGTTACCGCCACCGCCTGGGTACCCAGCGCCTCGAACGCGAGCGCCGCCACGACCGAGGAATCGACGCCCCCGGACATCGCCACGACGATGGGTCCACCGCCCTCCGCGATGCGACGCACGACCTCTCCGGGGTCGTCGGGCGGCACGGTCGTCCGGGGAGCATCGGTCATCGAAGGAGGTTCTGGAAGCCGCCGCCCGCAAAAACGATTGCCGGCCCGGGACCCGACGCCGGCACCGCCACGCCTTTCCACGCACGGCCCCTTCGATCCCGATCGTGCATGAGCGCCGACGACGCCCCCTCGGCATTGGATCGCCTCGACCCCCGCCTGGTCGAGGCGGCCGGGCGACGAGGCATCCGCGAGCTCACCGAGATTCAGCAGCTCGCGATGCCGCTCTTGCATACCGACTCGGATGCGCTCCTTCTCTCCCCGACCGGGAGCGGCAAGACCGAGGCGGCGCTGCTCCCGCTCCTGTCCCTCCAGCTCCGGGACCCATCCCCGCCGATCAGCATCCTGTACGTCACGCCCCTCCGGGCGCTCAACCGCGATCTCGAGCATCGTCTCGTGGCGCTCGCGGGGGACGTGGGCCTGCGGGCGGCGGTCCGTCACGGGGACACCCCGACCTCGCAGCGCACCGCGCAGTCCCGACAGCCGCCCGATCTCCTCCTCACAACGCCCGAGACGCTCCAGTTGCTGCTCGTCGGGAGCCGACTGCGCCAGACCCTGAAGCATGTCCGAACGATCGTGATCGACGAGGTCCATGAACTGGCCCCCTCCGACCGCGGCGCCCAGCTCGCCCTCACCTTGGAGCGGCTCGATGCGTGGGTCGGCCGGCCCGTCCGGCGGGTCGGGCTCTCCGCGACGATCGGGAACCCCGCGGAGGTCGCGCGCTTCCTCGCTCCGGCACCGCGGAGGATCGAGGTCCGCTCGGCCGGCCGGCCGCGCGAACTCGTTCTCGAGGCTCGGCGCCCCCGGACGGATCTCCCTCCCCTCGATCCGACCCTCGCGGAGGAGCTGAAGGCCGATGACGTTCTGTTGTTCGCCCTCCGAGCGCTCGAGGAGGAGATCCGTGCGCACCGGACGACCCTCGTGTTCGTCAACACGCGCCCGACCGCCGAGGGCCTTGGGGCGCGCCTGAACCGACTCGCTCCGGATCTCGCCATCTCCGTGCACCACGGTTCGTTGTCCCGCGAGGTTCGGGAGGAGGCGGAGCGGCAATTCCGGGCCGGCGAACTCCGTGCGCTCGTCGCCACATCGTCCCTCGAGCTCGGTATCGACGTCGGAGAAGTGGATCATGTCGTCCAGTTCGGTTCTCCCCACCAAGTGGGACGGCTCGTCCAGCGGGTCGGCCGGTCGGGGCATCGCCTCGAGCGCACGATCCACGGAACGGTCCTCTGCCTCGATCTCGACGATCTCGAGGAGGCGGCGGTGCTCGCGCGGAGGGCGCGGGCCGGCGTGCTCGAACCGACACGCTGGCGCACCCGCAACCGCCTCGCGGTCGCCCAGCAGATCGTCGCGACGCTCCGGGCCGATGGCGCCGTCGACAAAGCGGGACTGATCGCACGCCTGCGCCGCGCGGCGCCCGCTTCCGAGCTCTCCGACGCGGAGTGGGAGGCGCTGATCGTGTACCTCGAGGGGCTCGGGTTGGCGCGGAGCGAAGGGACCCAGATCCGGCCCGGCCGCGGGACCCTGGACCGCTTCTATTCGACGCTTTCGCTCATCCCCGACGAGCGGACGTACCGGCTCCGGGACCTCGCCACGCGCCGGCTGATCGGTACCCTCGATGAGCGGTTCGTCCTCACCCAGATCCTCGCCCAGCCGTCGGAGATCTTCCTCCTCCACGGGCGGACGTGGAAGGTCGTGGAGCATCGGGAAGGGGAGCTGCTCGTCGAGTCCGTCAGCGAGATCGGTCAGGAGCCACGTTGGGCGGGCGAGGACATCCCTGTCCCCTTCGATGTCGCGCAGGAGATCGGCCGCGTGCGTCGCGTAGGTAACTTCGACGATTATGCACTCTCCCCGCCGGACCGCCGGGACCTCGCGACCCGGCGCGATGGCGGCGCGGCCCTCGACGCGATCCCCGATGACCGGCGCGTGACCGTGACCGCCCGCGCGCGGGTCGCCCTCTTCGGTGCGTGCTTCGGGACCCGTACGAACGAGACCCTCGCCGTCGCCACCGCGGCGACGCTGACCGACCGCCTGGGGGCGCGGGTCGAGGTCGCGTCCGTCGAACCGACCTGGTTCGTCCTCGAGATGCCGGTCGCCGTCGATCCGGCCACGCTCCGCGACGCCTTCGCGCTGCCGCCCGACGCGCTCGAACCCCTCATCGAGCGGATCGTCCCGTCGGGCCTCGATTATCGATGGGTGTTCGTCACCGTCGCACGAAAGTTCGGCGTGATCTCCCGTTCGGCCGACCCGCGCGATCTACGGACCCTCGACCCGCTCCTGGAGGCGTCGCGCACGAACCCGCTCGGGGAAGAGACCCTGGAGAAGACGCTCCATGACCGGTACGATGTCGGACACGCGCGGTCGATCTTGGAGGGGGTCCGCGACGGCACGATCCGCGTCGACGCGGCTCCGTCCTCCCCGTTCTCCGAGGGACCGCTCGCGCGCCTCCGCTGGCGGGTGATGAGCGACACGCCGCCGCCGACGCTCCTCAAGGCGCTGCGCCATCGGCTCGACCAGGAGCCGCTCACGCTCGTCTGTCTGCGGTGCGGTTTCATCCGCACGACCACGCCGGCCCGCTACCGTACCGAGGGGGGCAGCATCTGCCGCTTGTGCAAGGGGGCGCTCTCCGCGGTCCTCTCCCCCCGGCGGACCGAGGATATCGACCGCTTGGTGCGGTATGCGAAGCGCAAGTGGCATGCCACCGGCAAGGGGTCCGCGCGGACCCGCACGAAAGGGGGGGCGACGGCGATCCCGCAGAACACCGAAACCCTCGTGCGGGCCGCCTACACGTCGGCGGAACTGGTGGCGCACTACGGAGAGCGGGCGCTGTGGGCGCTCGCCGCGCGCGGGGTTGGGCCCGACACGGCCCGGCGCCTGCTCTTGCGACTGTACCGCAGCGACGACGAGTTCATCACCGAACTGGTCCGCGCCGAGCGCAACTACGCCCGGACGCGGACGTTCTGGGATTAACCGATGCTTCCGGGATCGGGCACGTCGGTCCGGAGCGCCACCCCTTCTACCACGGATCGCCCGGCGTCGGTACGGAACGCTCCGGCGCGGGCGTGCGTGCGCGCGCTACGGGCACCGGCGCGGGCAAGCCCCTCCTGCATCGCGAGGAACGACGGCGGCCGTGCCAGACCGAGGGCCCGTGCGAGCTCGTTGCACTCGTAGTAGAACGGTCGATCGACCTCGACCTCCTCGCGGAGGCGGCCCAGGAATCCGACCGTCTCCCGGGAACGCTCGGCGTGCTCCGGGGCGCGCATCGACCGCACGAGCTCGGCATCGAACAGCGGCCCGAGCCACATCGGGCCGAGCCGGCCGGGGCTTCCGAGCGCCGGGCCCGTCCAGGATGCCGCATCGATCGCCGCGATCGGATCGGGTGCGGACGACGGGAGCTTCGGGGCGATCTCGACGTACGCGCGCACGTGGTGATCGTGAACGTAACAGAGGAGCGGACGGAGGACGCGGCCCCGGGCCCGGGCGGCCTCGGCGACATGCTTCATCAGGATGCGGAGGCCGCCCTCCGGGCCGAGCCGGCCCCGGACCGGCTGGGCGCCGTAGCGCACCACGCAGACCTTCGGCTGCACGCCGGCGAGGACCATCATGTCCGTGGCGGTGACGGCCAACACACCCCCCGGTCGGAGCGCGTGCAACGCGCTCGCCAGGAACGGGACGGGAGTTCCGTACGGATCGAGGTCCACGTAATCGAACGGTGCCTCCGCCGGGAGCTCGCGGGCATCGGCCTCCCGGACGGTCACGCCCCGGTCGTGGAACGGTTCGGCGTTCATGTGGAGCACGGCGAACGCCTCGGGATGGGCTTCCGTCTGCAGCAGGGAGGCGAAGAGGCCGGACTCGTTCACCATCCGCAGCCCTCGGACGCCGGTCGCTGCGAGCATCTCCCAGCCGCGCAGGGGGGAATCCTGCCGAGCGCGGAGGGCGTGGGCGAGCGCGACGCCGACGTCCCGATCGAACGCCATCGCCGGATTGTAGAACACGGCCCGGCGCGGCGCGGGGCCCCGGCGAGGCACCGTGACGGGAAGCGCGAGGTCGGTGCCCCCTTCGCGGGAAGGGACGACCCCGAACTCCTCCGCCATACCTCGGCCGGCGACGGTTCGCGCCCGACCGCTCAGTGCGACCGGCCGGTCAACAGGTAGACGACCTTGAACGCGAGCAGGTTCTTGTTGACGGGGGTCACTTCCAGCAAGCGGAGCTCATCGCGCCGTCGGATGTCCTGGAGCAGGGGGTTGCGCGACTTCTTGTGCAGCGTCATCACGATCGACTTGTTCGTGCCCAAGGTGTCGACGATCGACTTGGTGAACGCCTCGCTCTCCACCTCCATCTTGCCGACCTCGTCGATGACGATGACGTCGGCCGATTCGCGCGCCTCGGCGAGCGCGCGGGTCCCGAGCCCGTCGAGGGCGGCGAGGTTGACCCCGTAGCGTCCGGAGCGGACGCGCGACTTCATGTCCTCGTGGGCGAAGACCTCGTGCTCCTTCGTGAGCCAGTCCGTGATCACAAACCCCTTGCGCCGGTTCTTCTCGATGATCGGTTCGGTGACGACCCCACCGACCTTGATCCCCTCTTGCTCGAGGAGCTGGATGATCCGCAGGAGGGTCTGGGTCTTGCCCGACCCGGGCAACCCGGTGATGCCGATCTTCACAGGGGCCGCAAGACGTCGAGACACCGGCAATAACTCCACAACCTTCTTAGTACCGGTCGCTCGGATAATAAGGCATCGTGGGCCGGCGCCCGCCGCCGAGGGATGCGGAGAGGGGAGGCACATGCCCAACCGAGACCCGATCTATCCGGCCCGGGAGGATTCCCTCCTGCTCGTACCGTTCGCCCGGGTTCCTCGTGGAACCTCGCTCTTGGAGATCGGTGCGGGGAGCGGGATCGCGGCGCTGACCGCCGCGCGGTCCGGCGCCCGCGTCGTCGCCACGGATCGGAACCCGCACGCGCTGCAGCGCCTGCGCGCGGCGGCCGGAGCGGAAGGGCTCGATCTCGAGACGGTGCGGACCGATCTCGCCCGGGGACTGGGACGGTTCGACCGCATCCTGGCGAACCCCCCGTACCTTCCGACTCTCCCCAGCGAACGGGATCCGGATCGGTGGCACAACCTCGCGCTCGACGGAGGACCCGACGGAACGACCACGACCGACCGGATCGTGGAACAGTTCTCCGAGCACCTAGCTCCCCATGCGAGCGCCTACCTCGTCGGCTCGTCGCTCCAAGACCCTCGGGCGGTACAGCGGATCCTGCAACGTTGGCGCGCTCGCGGTGGACGAGAGGAGATCGTAGCGTCCCGCCGTCTCGAAGGAGAACGCCTCGAGGTGCGGCGGTTCACGCTCGTCTCGGGATCCGTCGCCGATCCATCGACGTAGGGTGGGGTCTCGGCCCCACGCTCCGCGGCACCTCCGGCTTCCAGGGTTCGCAACGTCGGCGGCGAGCACGGACCCGTGGACCGTGGTGCGGGGACGATACGATCTCACCCGCGGCGGTCGGCGTACGCCACGAGGGCCTCGAAGAAGCGATGTCCGTCCCCGAACCCATCGGCGCCCCCGCCGCGGGTCCAGTCGGGAGCCTGCGCTCGGAAGAACGATCGTTCCGGATGCGGCATCAACCCGAAAACGTTCCCGCGCGCACTGACCAGGCCGGCGACGTTGCCCTCCGAACCGTTGGGGTTCCACGGATAGCTCGCCGTGGTGCCGTCCGGCGCCACCCACCGGAAGAGGACCTGACCGGCGGCTTCCAACGTTCGCAGCCGCTCTCCCGGGGGGCCGGCCAGCACCAGCTTCCCCTCCCCATGGGCGGAGGGAAACAGGAACCTCTCTCCCCGCGGCATGTCGCGTAGGGGAGGGAAGGCGCCTCCTTCCCACGCCACGAACGTCGGTCGGCACTCGAAGTGGCCGGAGTCGTTGGTGATCAACGCGGCTTCGGGGGTTCCGAGCTTCCCGGTCGATCGACCCGGCAGCAGCCCGAGCTCGGTCAGGATCTGGAACCCGTTGCAGATCCCACCTACGATGCGGCCGCTGTCGATGAACTCCTCCAGATCGGTCCCGATCGACGCGCGGATCCTCGCGGCGAAGATCGCACCGGCCCGCACGTAGTCGCCTCCCGAGAACCCTCCGGGAAACAGCACCATCTGGAAATCGGAGAGCGCGCGCCGCTCGGACGGCTCCACGTCCCGGCGCTCGAGCTGCTTGAGGTGGACGATCTCGGGGGACGTACCGAGCTGGTCGAAGGCGACGCGCAGCTCCTGGTCGCAGTTCGTTCCCTCGATCGACACGATCGCGATCCGAAGATCCGTGCGGGCCACGCCGGGGGAACGAGCCGGCGGGCATAACCGTT
>JBEKEW010000050.1:0-8186 GCA_050013635.1 Thermoplasmata archaeon
CGCACGGCGCGTGGGAACGAGGACGCGATCGGTAGGACGCTCCGTCGGTCCCGGGGGTCCGCCGCATGACGGTCGACAGCACGGAGACCCAGCTCGCGCGCTACTCCTTCCAGCGCAAGCTGGACGAGATCGCCGCGTCGAAAGGGCGCGCCACCGAGCTCGTGACCCTCTACGTGCCCCCGGGCAAGCAGATCTCCGAGGTGATGGGGTACCTGCGGAACGAGTACGCGCAGAGCTCGAACATCAAGAGCCGCGTCACGCGCAAGAACGTGATGTGGGCGATCGAGTCGCTCATGGGCCGGGTCCGGGCGTTCAAGGAGCCACCGTCCCACGGGGTCGCCTTCTTCGTCGGGAGCAAGGCGGTCGGCGCCGACCGCTACGAGCCGGTGACGTTCATCGTCGAGCCGCCCGAGCCCCTCAACACCTACCTCTACCGGTGCGACTCCTCGTTCTTCCTGGAACCGCTGCTCGCGATGGCCCACGAGCCCGACATGTGGGGGCTGATCGTGATGGACCGCGCCGAGGTGACGATCGGCTTCCTCCGGGGAAAGCGCGTGGACGTAGCGCGCAACCGCCAATCGCTTGTCCCGAGCAAGCACGGCCGCGGAGGGCAGTCGGCGCACCGCTTCGAGCGGATGATCGAACACGCGGCCCACGAGTTCTTCGTGAAGATCGGCGAGATGGCGAACGACATCTTCCTCCCGAAGAAGGACCTCCTGAAGGGGATCCTGCTCGGGGGCCCGGGGGCGACGAAGGAGTACTTCTACAAGGAGAACTACCTGCATTACGAGCTCCAGCAGAAGATCGTCCAGCCGCTCTTCGACACGGGGTACACCGACGACTTTGGCCTGAAGGAGCTCGTGGAGAAGGCGACCCAGACCCTCCACGGATTGGAGATCACCGAGGAGAAGGCGATCGTCCGGCGTCTCCTGGCGGAGATCCGCAAGGCCGACGGGGGCCTCGCCTCGTACGGCGAAGCGGAGGTCGCACGGGCCCTGGAGGCACGGGCGGTCGAGATCCTCCTCGTATCCGAGGGACTGCGCAAGCGCAAGGTGACGTTCCGATGCTCGGCGTGCTCGAACGTGTTCACCCGGGTCGCCCCGGACGCCGAGATCGACGCGCTGCTCGCCGGCCCGTGCCCGACGTGCGGCCAGAGCATGCTGACGGAGACGGCGTCCGAGGATTACGTCGAAGGCCTCTTCCAGCGGGCGCAGTCGGTCGGTGGGCAGGTCCGGCTGATATCGACCGAGAGCGAGGAAGGCCAGATGCTCAGCAAGGCGTTCGGCGGCGTCGCGGCGATCCTGCGCTACCCGCTGCCCCGCGCACCCGGCGGGGCGCGTCGCACGCCCTGAGGCCGCGAAGCTACCACAAGTGCTGGAGCGGGTCGTCCTCGTCCGGCGTCGGCTCGGAGGTGGTCGGCCCGGTGCGGCGGGCGCCGCGGGCCGCCGTTCCCGGAGGATAGAGCGCCGCGTTGGGGTAGGCCGGTGGAGGCATCCGACGCCGCTGGGAGACCAACAGGCCCCCGACGATCACCACGAGCGCGACCGTCCCGACGCTCAGGAAGACAATCGGAAGGAACGCGGTCGGGCCCGTCGGCCCGGGGGTCGGGCTCGCGCCGGTCGCGGCGCACGACTCGGTCCCCTGGAGGCAGCCCGCGGTCGAGGCGGCCTGCGAGGGCGAGATGGGGGCCCCCTGGACCGTCTGCGAGCCCCCCGGGCTGCTCGGGTCGGGGCTGGAGACGGTGGTCGCGTAGGTCCATGCGGAGGCGACGAGATCCCCGGGGGTGCTCCCTGACGGCGGGGTGACGTCCGTCACCGACGTCTGGGCGGTCGTGTTGCCCGCGGCGAGGGAGCGCCAGGTGTCGGAGGAGGACGATTGGAGTAGGTCGGTGGCGTGGGGAACGATGGCGAAGCCGTCCACCAGGTCGAAGCCGGCAAGGAACGCGGAAGTGCCGGAGCGGGGAAGCACCGTGAGCTTCATCGCGACCTGGGTGAGCCGGCGTTCCGATAGGAGCACGCTCCCCCGATCGGTGCCGGCGATCGTGGCGACCCCGCTGCCGGTCAGGGTGCCCGAACTCTGATCCGGCCCAAATTGTCGAAGTGGGCCGACCAAGAGGAACTCCGTCCGCCACGCCCCGCTCGCGGTGAACGCGGCCGTGCCGAGCCAGCTCGCGGTGCCGGTGAGGTTGACGGGGAAGAGACCGAGGGGGGGCGTGAAGTCGAGGGCCAGGCGCGCGGAGGACGAGGCGAACATTCCGCGGACGAGGTGGACCGAGCCGTTGCGGGTGGCTGTCAGCCGCTCGGTGATGTTGGCCGCGACCGATCCGTTCGAGCTGACGATGCCGAGCGCGGGCACGACGCTCGCGTCGCGCAAGGTGACGCTCGCGGTCGTCGTGAAGTTCGTAGCGTAGAGCCAGGTCTCCCACGCACGGTACGTATACTGCTCCGTAAGGGTCGGCGACTCACAGTTCGGGCGGCAGTACGTGAGATCGATCGCCGCACCGACGGTGTGGTTCTCCGTAAGTGTGAACGTGGTGGAGGAAGTGTTGAATTGGGTCAGGACGTCCGAGAAGCCGTACGTCGCATTACCGACGTATACCCCGCGGGCACCCTGCCAGGAGATGTTGTAGGTATCGATCCCCCCGTACGCCCACGGCGGGAGGGAACTCACCCCCGGGGGGATCTGAGCGCTGGCGACCCCGCCCAGCGGAAACGCCCATATCGCCACGGCCGCTACCAACAGGGCAACCGTGATCGTCCCGGCGCGCCCGGTCCTCGGTGTCGGGGAGCGCGGTCTTGCGTTCATGGCTACATCGGAATCCGATACCTACGACTTAAGCCCCAGTGTGTTCCGGGCCCCCTCGGGAATGGACACCGTGCTACGCCGTCGCGCCAGGTTCCGCGTGCGATCCCGCGGTCCGGTGAGGAGGGACCCACGCGCGCACTGACGGACGCCGAGGCCCGCGTCATCGCCACCCTGCTCGCGGCCCGACCGGACCGTGAACGGGAACGCCTGCGACAGGCCGCCATCCCCCGTTCGACGTACTACTCCGTTCGACGTCGGGCGTATGCCGAGGGATGGCTCCACGACCGGTACGTCCCGGACCCGTCCCGGATCGGGCTCCCGTACGCCACGTTCTTGGTGGCCCGGCCGTTCTTGGACCGGTACGCCGATTTCGTCAGCGCGCGACCGACCCCTGGACTGACCGAGGTCGTGCTCTGGGCGAGCCCGCAGGTCTCGCTCGCGGTCTTCTTCCACGCAGACCCCGATGCAGGAGCGAAGGAGGTGGGGCGCTGGGAGCGCGAGCGGGTCCTCGCCTCCGCCATGCGCCTCACCGTCCCCCTCGCTGCGCCGTCCGTCCCCGTGTATTTCGACTTCGAGGGTCTCTGGGACCACCTGGTCGGGCTCGAAGGTACGAGCTCCTATCCGCACGGTCTCGGGGGGGCCCGCCCCGACGCGGTGGGGGACGCAGCCCCCGACCCGCCTCTCACGCCGCACACACGTTGGGCTCTCGGACATCTGCTCGGACGTCCGGTCGCCGCCACCGAACGGGGGGACGACGGGCACCTCCTGGGAGCGTTCGGCCTCCCCTTCTCCGAGCGTCGGCTCCTCGCGAACGGATGGGTGACCCACCGGGTGTTCCTCGAGCCGTCTCGACTGCCGGCGTACATGGGCCGAACGGCCGATCGGGTTCACTTCATCTCGGGGATTCCGCGCGTGGGTGCCCGACCCGAACTGCTCTTCGCGACCCTCACGGGGGAGTGTCGAGTTTTCCCGTTCCTGTTCATCGTCGCGAAGGACCGATGGTTGTTCGGAGCTCTCGGGGGCTCCTCTCCGGAGAACGGACCCGGCGGCGAGACGCGCAGCCGGAGGTCTGTGCTCGGTGCCTTACGGGAAGCGCTGGAGGGGATCGAGCTCGTCCATGACGCATCGGAGAACTTCTCGATGGTAGTCAACCACCGGTACGATCGCCTCGTGGCCGATCCGCACTGACCATCGGGCGGAGGACTTCCCACCAGTCGGAATCGTGATATCAACGTCCCTCGGTGGGACGTCGAGGGCGCGTAGCCTAGCCTGGATAGGGCACCGGGTTCCTAACCCGGGGGTCGGGGGTTCAAATCCCCCCGCGCCCGCTTCGGGCCCGCGCCCTCCTCGTGGGCCTCGATCCTCCCGCCAGGACGACATAGCCGGTGCCGGCCGATTGAAATACCTCGAAGGAGTCGTTCACCGGAGGGTCGACACATGAAGCTTCAGTTTTCCGGAGCGTTGGACGCTGACGGAGCCGCCGACGAGTTCATTCTCGCGTACCTCGCCCGCCACAAGGGGGGTTCGGTGACCGCGGACCAGGTTTGGAAGAGCTTGCGTTCGCGAGGTCTGGTTCTATCGGATGGAAGCCCGACCGCTCCGAACGACCCGGACGAAGGGGCCGCCATCGCGGAGATCAGCCGGCGACTCGAGAAGTGGTTGGCCGAGGGACTGGTGGGCGGAGATCAGGAACCGGAGTCGATCACAGGGGTGCGGCACTTTTGGGTCCTCGGGCACCCGCAGACCAAGGGCTGACCGACGTTGCGGTACCCGCAGACCGAGGGCGGACCGGCATTGCGGCTCGCGCAAACGGACGGGAGTCTCGAGCCCTAGTTCGACGACTGCAAGAAGCATCAAGTAAGGGCGCAGCCTAGCCCAAGGCATGGCCCGGCACACTTGGATTACAGGGCTGATTGTCGTCGTAGCGATCTTGAGCATTACCAGCACGCTGGGCGTCGCTGCCGGGGGCTCTCTGAGCCCGCCGGTCCGCTCCGCGCCGGCGAGCGTGACGGTGGCCGCAACGGACTCGGCCGCCGCCCCCACGCCTATCGCCGCCGCAACGACCGCCGCCACGCCCGCGGCTTCGGCACCGGCCCCCGCGACCCCGGCTTCGACGTGCTCCCCATCGTCGCCGGCTTCCGGCTCAAGCCTGTTGACGGCGGCGAACGATCCCTCCTGGGCGCAGACGATCCAACACACCCAAGCCATTGCGGCGGGCGCAATCGCGGCCGGCTATCCCGCCGCGGATCTCCACCTGCCGTACCTCGGCGCGATCCCGAACCAGATGGTCAACGGGGTGCTTGAGTCCGGTGCCCAGATCACCGCTCAACAGTGCCAGGCCAACAACGAGTCCGATCCGGCCCCGGCGCCGGCCGGTGTCACGTACAACGGACAGAACGACACGAACGGTGTCGTCCGCTCCACGACGATCGACTCGAACAGCGTGGAGGGGATCATGAACGTCAACTCTACGAGCAACCTCTACCCCGACGCCCTTACCCCCAACCGGTGGGGCGACCAGCTGAACGTCATCCTCGCCAACGTCACGATCTTCGGCCACCGCGGCTACTTCTTCTGGGTGCAGAGCCTCGCGGAGTACGACACGTCGAACAATACGCTCTCGTTCTACGATGCCACATGGAACTTCACCACCGGCTCGTCCAACATGCAGCCTTCCTCCCTCGCGAGCTGGTCCCCCACCAGCAGCGACTACACCGGGGTCTGGCTGCTCGCCAACACCCCGTACATCTACTGCCCCTACCCCTTCACGCTCGCGCTCTACGTGAACTCCTCCGTGAACGCGGCCGGAGACCAGGTCCTGTGGTACAACTATAGCGTCCTGACGAACGGCCACTTCTTCGCGAACGGCAACTACGACTATCTCGTCTTCAACTCCCAAGCGCCCGGGAATCACCAGACCCTCTCCCCCGCTCCGTTCGAGGCGAGCGGTACCCAAAAGAAGACGGTCACCGAAGGGTACGAGTTCGATGTGATGATCGGCGCCGACGACGGCACGAACCAGCTCGACCTGCTCGCGAATGTGACGGAGCAGGTGAAGTACTGCTCGATCGCGGACTGCACGAACACCAACTTCCACTACGCGAACGTTCCCGCCGCCGTTAACTTCGGCAGCCAGACCGGCGAAACGACCGTCGGGCTCTCCATCAATTTCGTCGGGGCGACGGCCTACATCTCCGCAGGGCCGTTCATCGAACATGGCCTGTGGAATTACTCGGGACAGACAGGGGTGCAAACCGGCTATACCAAGGTCCTCAACCACATCTCCGTCTCGGGATCGCCCCTCGCCCTCTCGGCTCAGCCGTACGTCTTCGCCTTCTTCGAAAGCACCTCGTACACCAGCCAGGGCTACCAGTGGGGACCCGACGTCCCCGTTTGGTATCTGATGCCCGGGACGTACAACTACGAGATCATGCTCGCGGACTATCAGGAGCAGACCGGATCCATAACCGTCGCGAGTTCTACGGTCACCCTGACGGCCGTGCTACCGTACTCGTTGGCCAGCGGGGTCTATACGCCCTTGTGGGCATTCAACAATGCCCAGGTGGCGGGCATCTCGTCGTCCGGCGCCGGCACGGTATCCAGCCAGTACGTCCTCTTCAACAACCCCACCTCCTCGTGTACGAACTGCGGTTCGGCCCCGAACGCGAATCTGAGCGCCGTGTTCTACCTTCCCAACGACTACCATTTCAGCACGTACGGAGGGATCATCCTCAGCGGGACCAGCGCCTACATCGACGTCAACGCTCCCCCATCGTTCTGTGTTCATGCGAGCGGGAGCACGTACTACTATCTCGGCATCTGGTTCTACAATACCTCCCACGTGACCCTCTCCCACGCCACCGGCATCCGAGGGTGGCCGGTGCAGACCGAGTGGTCGTTCTACATCTCGGTCCCGGCGTCCCAGAATCCGTTCCCCCAGGGCGACGTATACGTGCTCAGTTCGACGAACGACCTGATCATGTCGAACAATTTCGTCGCGATCAAACCCTCCTCGAGCAGTTACGTCTCTCCCGACCAGCTCGTCCTCCACGGGGGCTCGGGGAACGTGATCTGGGGCAACACCTTCCGCGATCCGCCCGCGACCGCGCTCGGCGCCACCTATGCCGGGATCGGCGAGGACGAGGGCGGCGACCTGATCTACAACAACAACTTCACGATCGACAACCCGGTCGTCTACCTCCCTTACAACGTTACCAACGATGCCGAATGCCTTCCGCAATGCACCGCGGCGCCCGGTAATGCGTTCTACTGGAACGTGGGGTTGAACACCTGGAACATCACCCCCCAACCGGCCTCGAACGTGGCGAAGACGGTGAATGGGTTCCCGCTCTCCGGTAACGTCCTCGGACCGTCCTTCACGACCCAGGGCGGCAACTTCTACTGGAACTACGGACGTTCGCCGAACAACGCGACGGGTACGTATCTGAGCCGGTTCCTGTACACGGACTGGTCGAACATCTATCCCTTCGGATGCCCGTCGGTCCAACCCCCCGGGACCCCGTGCGGTACGGCGCCCCCTGTCGTCGGCGCCTACGTCAACGGGATGCAATCGGGGAGCGGGGACTTCGCTCCCCTAACGATTTCGGTGCCGATCACCTTCACCGAGACCGGCCTCCCTTCCGGCACGCGTTGGGCGGTCGTGTTGAGCGGCGTGGTGGGCGGCTCGACCGTGAGCTCGATCACCTTCGCCAACAAGGGAACGGGGCTGTATCCGTTCCAGGTCGCCACCGTGCCCGGGTACACCGCCTCGGTCGTGTCGGGCTCGGTGTCGGTCACGGGACTTCCCGGGGCCATTCAGGCGATCACGTTCACGCGGACGGGGTACACGGTGACCCTGACCGAGGTCGGCCTTCCCACGGGCACGAGCTGGTCGGCGACGCTCAACGGTACGCTCAAGAGCGCGACGACGGGGACGATCTCGTTCACGGGACAGTTCCCAGGAACGCTTGCCTACAATGTTTCGAAGAAGGCCGGATACCTGATCAGCCCGATGGCCGGCACGGTGACGGTCGTTTCGAGCGCGATAAACATCCCGGTCACGTTCTCGAAGACGATGTATGCGGTGACGTTCACGGAGACGGGGTATAGCGGGGCCTGGGCGGTCGCGCTGGGCAATGTCGTCCAGAGCGCGGCGGCCGGTGGACCGATCGTATTCAACGAATCGAACGGCAGCTACGCGTACAAGGTCGCGATGGTGAGCGGATACACGGCGGCCCCGTCGAGCGGGACGGCGACGGTGGCCGGGGCGGCGGTGCCGGAAGCGATCACGTATACGGTGGCGGCGCCGCCGACGTATTCGTTGCAGTTCACGGAGAACGGGCTTCCGTCGGGGACGATGTGGAGCGTCACCGTGACGGGTG
>JBEKEW010000051.1:0-8160 GCA_050013635.1 Thermoplasmata archaeon
GGATCGGTTCGCGCATCGTGACCGATCCGAGGAGGACGATGCGGCCTCCTCGTGGGTTGGAGATCATCCGCTCCGCGGCCAACCGGCTGAGATACGCCGGGCTCACCGCGAGCAGCTCCGCTGCGTGCTGCCACGCGGCATGGTCGAGCTCCATCGCTCGCCCCGGCTTCGGCCCGCCGGTCACGTAGACGAGGACGTCCAGCCCTCCCAGGTGCTGGGTCGCTTCGGCGATCAATCGCTCCAGATCCGAGGGGTTCCGCAGGTCCGCGACCACGCCCTCCACCCGGCCGTATCCGGAGAGGGACTGGACGGCGCGGGCGAGACGCTCCGGATGGGAGGAGTTGATCACGACGTGGGCACCCTCCTCGAGGAGGAGGCGGGCGGCCGCGCGCCCGATCCCCTGGCTCGCTCCCGTGACCAGGACGCGTTGCCCCCCCAAACCGAGATCGAGCCCCATCGCATCCCTCCTACGCTTCCAGCGCGAGGACCCGGCTCATCGCTCCGCTCCCTCCGCGGATCTTGAGGGGCGCCACGACCAACGTGTAGAGGACTCCCTCCCGCAACTGGTCCAAGTGGTCGAGCACTTCGATGACCCAGATCCCGCGCCGAAGCAGGACCTTGTGGACCTCGTACTTCGTGTTCGCGTAGGCGTCGATCCCGAGCGTGTCGATCCCCACGCCCCGGATCCCTTGTTCGACCAGGAACTCTGCGGCGGGCACCTCGAGGCCGGGGAAGTCGTACAGGTACTGCTGGGTCGGAGCACGATGCCGGCTCCAGTCCGTGCGCAGGAGAACGAACGCCGGGGTCGGTCCCTTCGGCCAGCGCTTCACGAGGCTGGCCTTGCGGATGAGCGTCCCATCGATCTCCCCGCGGACGTCGAAGACGACCGCCGGACCCACGAGGTCGTCGGGCGGGATCGCGTCGACCGTCCGACCGTCCTCGACGAAGTGGTACGGCGCGTCGACGTGGGTTCCCGTGTGCGATTGGCAGGAGATCCGTTCCGCGGCGACGCCGTCCCGCGCGATGAATGCGGTCGGCTCGAACACCGGCAGGGGCGACGTCGGCCAGGTCGGCATGTGGGTTTCGAGCGTCGCGGTGAGATCGTGGACGTGGGCGGGGAACGGCATCGTGCGGTCCATCGCCTCCCCGCTACTAAAGCGGGCGGGCGGACCCGGCCCCGGAACGGTGACGCTCGACGAACTGACGGATCCTCTCCACGCCCTCCAGCAGCTCGGCCGTGGGACGCGTGTAAGAGATCCGTACGTGGTGCTCCCCGGCCGGGCCGAAGGAGACACCCGGGACCACCGCGACGTGTTCTTCCGCCAGGAGCCGCTCGCAAAATTCGCGAGAGGAGAGTGGGAGATCGAACGCCGGGAATGTGTAGAACGCCCCGTGCGGTCGGTCCACGTGGAACCCCGGGATCGATTCGAGCGCGGGGACCAGCGCGTCGCGTCGCGCCCGGAACTCCCCACGGAATCGTTCCGCGTCGGGCTCGGCGTTCTGCAGCGCCCAGCGGCACGCCTCCTGCACGAACGGCGGTATGCAGGTCAACGTGTGTTCGACGACCTTGACCATCCGCGCGCGGATCGGAGGAGGAGCGACCGCGTACCCCGCCCGCCAGCCGGTCATGGCGAACGTCTTGGAGAAGCTCCCCAAGGTGACGACCCGCTCGGCGCCGTAGGCGAGGGCGGCGCTCGCGACGTGGGTCCCTTCATAGACGAGCGATTCGTACGTCTCATCGCTGGCGACGATCAGATCGTGGTCGCGTGCGATCTCGATCGTCGCTTGGAGATCGCGTCGGTCCAAGAGGGTCCCCGTCGGGTTCCCGGGCGTAGCGAAGATGATCAAGCGCGTTCGAGGCGTCACCGCCGCTTCGAGCGCGGCGGGATCGAGACCGTAGTCGGGCCGCAGCGGAACGAAGACGGGCTTCGCACCGGCCAGTCGCACGGGTTCTTCGAAGAGATACGTGGGGTTCGGGATCAGCACCTCGTCCCCGGGTGATGTGGTCGCCAGGATCGTCGCGTAGATGGCGAACTTGGACGGTATCACCACGACGTCGTCCGCACGCGCCGGGATGTGGTGACGGCGGGCGAGGCGCTCGGCGATCGCGCTCCGTAGTCCGGGCATCCCCTGGGAGGACGTGTAGTGGGTCTGTCCCTCCTCCATCGCCCGGGCAGCGGCGGCGCGGATCCCCGGGGGCGTGTCGAAGTCGGGTTCGCCGATGTGCAGACCGAGCACTTCCTCTCCGGCGGCTCGCAAACGGAAGATCCGGTCGATCAACGCGAGGATTGGCGACTCCGGGATCGTGTCGACGAGCATCACCGGCCCTACGGGGCCGGGGACATTAGTCCGTCGCGCGGGGAACCGTCCGGGCGGCCGCGCGCGGTCCGGTCCGCGCAAATCTTAAGCGGAGGGGGTTACCTGGTCCGGCTCGGGTTCAGACGTCCGTGCCGCCGGCCGACCCGGGGAGCGTGCTCGGGGGGACCCTATTCCTGGAGGACGGGACCCGTTTCGACGGGATCGGATTCGGTGCGCGGGCGCGCCACGTAGGGGAGGTCGTGTTCACGACCGGTATGGTCGGGTACCCGGAGTCGCTCACCGATCCCTCGTATCGCGGTCAGATCCTCACGTTCACCTATCCGCTCCTCGGGAACTACGGCGTCCCGCGCCGGGGCCTCGTCGATGGGGACGGTCTCCCGGTCGGCTTCGAATCCCGATCGGTCCAGGTGCGGGGGATGATCGCCCGGGGGCTCACGACCCCCCACCACTGGGAGAGCGGAGGCACGCTGGAGGCCTGGCTCGAAGAGGAAGGCGTCCCCGGCCTCTGCGGCATCGACACGCGCCATCTGACCGAGCATCTGCGCAGCGAGGGCGTCGTTCGCGGGGTGATCGACGTCGGACCCCGCGATCCCCGTCCGAGCTCGGAAGAGCTGCGCCGCGCACTCGCCCACGCTCCCGCCTACGGCGAGGAGGAGTACATGCGGGACGTCAGCCCGCGGGCTCCGGAACTGATCGGTGGGGACCGCGGACCGCTCGTCGCCGTGCTCGACTGCGGGACCAAGACCAGCATCGTGCGCGCCCTCCTCGATCGCGGGGTCTCCGTGCTGCGGTTGCCGCACGATCATGAGGTACCCGCTCGGTTCGACGGTCGTCGGATTTCCGGGCTGCTCGTCGGGAACGGCCCGGGTGATCCCGAGCAGCTCGCCCGGACCGTGGAGGAACTGCATCGCCCTTCCGTCCGCACGCTGCCGACCCTCGGCATCTGCCTCGGTCTGCAACTGCTCGCGCTGGGTCGGGGCGCGAGCACCTACAAGTTGAAGTTCGGTCATAGGGGCCAGAACAAGACCGTCGTCTTCCCCGACGGGCGGGCGATGATCGTCAGCGAGAACCACGGATACGCCGTCGATCCGAGGTCGCTGGGTCCGGGCGGGCTCCGGGTATGGGGAACCAATCCGGATGACGGGACCTTGGAAGGATTGCGCGACGCCCGAGGCACCACGATCGCGCTCCAAGGCCATCCCGAGGGACACCCGGGCCCGCAAGAGGCCGGATTCGTTTTCGATCTCTTCGTACGGAAGGTGAAGCGGCGCACGTGACGCCATCGATGCCGTCCAAGGTCGTCCTCCTCGGCTCGGGAGCGTTGAAGATCGGCGAAGCGGGGGAGTTCGACTACTCCGGCAGCCAGTGCTTGAAGGCCCTCGAAGAGGAGGGGATCTACACGATCGTGATCAACCCCAACATCGCGACGCTCCAGACCGACTCCCCGAAACTCGGTCGCGTCTACTTCCAGCCGCTCGTGCCGGAGTTCGTCGAGCCGATCCTGGACGCCGAACACCCCGATGGGATCCTCCTCTCCTTCGGGGGCCAGACCGCGCTCAACTGCGGGATCGGGCTGTCGGACCGGGGGGCGCTGTACCGAACGAAGACCCGGGTCCTCGGGACCCCGCTCGCCGGGATCCGGGCGACCGAGGACCGTGCGAAGTTCGTGCGCGCCATGACGAAGGCCCGCGTGCCGACCCTCCCGAGCCACGCGGTCTACACGGTCGAGGAGGCGGAGAGGGCCGCCGACCGGCTCGGCTACCCCATCATGGTCCGGGTCGCCTTCACGCTCGGGGGGAAAGGCGGAGGGATCGCTCGGGACCGGGGGGAGCTGCGCGAGGTCGTGGGGAAGGGGTTGCGCGCGAGCCCGGTCGGACAGGCGCTCTTGGAGCGCTGGGTCGGAGCGTTCAAGCAGCTCGAGTACGAGGTCGTGCGCGACCGCAAGGGCAACGCCCTCACCGTCTGCAACATGGAGAACCTGCTCTCGATGCGCGTCCACACGGGGGACAACGTGGTCGTCGCGCCGAGCCAGACCCTTTCGGACGCGGAGTACCAGATGCTGCGCCGGGCGGCGTTGCGCGCGGTCGAGGTCTGCGGCATCGTCGGGGAGTGCAACATCCAGTTCTGCCTGGACCCCACGAGCCGGGAGTACTACGCGATCGAGATCAACGCGCGCCTCTCGCGTTCCAGCGCGCTCGCTTCCAAAGCGACCGGCTATCCGCTCGCCTTCGTCGCCGCGAAGCTCGCGCTCGGCTACACGCTGCCCGAGCTCAAGAACCGGGTGACGGGAGTCACGACCGCATGTTTCGAGCCGGCGCTGGACTACATCGTCGTGAAGCTGCCCCGCTGGGACCTCGACAAGTTCGAACGCGCCGACCGGCGCCTCGGGCCGGCGATGAAGTCGGTCGGGGAGGTGATGGGGATCGGCGCCTCCTTCCCCGAAGCGCTCTCCAAGGCCGTCCGGATGTGCGACCCGCGCGCGGAACTGCTCCCGCCGGCCGAGTCCCGGGATCCTTCGACGATCCTGAAGGATCTCGCGGCCCCCACGCCCGATGTGCTCACCTGGGTCCTCGAGGGGCTCCAGGCCGGGATCTCCCCGCAGAAAATCTCCGAAACCTCGTTCATCGATCGATGGTTCGTGGAACAACTGGGGGAGGTCGAGCGTACCTATCGCACCTTGCGCGGGCTCGCCTCGCCCAACGTAACTCCCGAGCTGTTGCGCCGGGCCAAGGAGATGGGGCTCTCCGACCGGGCGATCGCCCGTGCGACCCGGATGGACGAGGAGGCCGTGCGAGAGCGCCGGATCGAGCTCGGGATCCGGCCTCGGATCCGTATGATTGACACCCTCGCGGGAGAGTGGCCGAGCCGCACGAACTACCTGTATCTCACCTACCGCGCCGACGCCGACGATGTCCGTCCGATGCCGAAGGGCTCGATCCTCGTCCTCGGCGCCGGCCCGTACCGGATCGGCTCGAGCGTGGAGTTCGACTGGTCGACGATGAACCTCGTGGAGGGGCTGAAGGCCGAGGGGGTCCCCGGCGTCGCGGTACTGAACTCCAATCCCGAGACCGTTTCGACGGACTACGATCGTTCCGACCGGCTCTACTTCGAGGAGATCACGTTCGAACGGGTCCGCGACCTCGTCGAATTCGAACGGTTCGCCGGCGTCGTCACCTGCGTCGGAAGCCAGCTCGCCCAGAACCTCACGCCGTTGCTCCACCTCGCGGGGGTCCCCATCCTCGGGACGAGCCCGGAGTCGATCGACACCGCCGAGGACCGGGCCCGCTTCGCCCAGCTCCTCGAGCGGCTCCAGATCCCCCAGCCCGCCTGGCGCGCGTTCACCACGATCGACCGGGCGGCATCGTTCGCGGAGGACGTCGAGTACCCGGTCCTCGTCCGGCCCTCCTACGTCCTGAGCGGACGAGCGATGCGGGTGATCACGGGCCGTCACGACCTCGACCGGTTCCTTACGGAGGCGACCCGGATCTCTCCGGAGCATCCGGTCGTGATCACCAAGTTCGTCGAAGGGGCGGACGAGGTCGAGCTCGACGCGGTCTCGGACGGCACGCGCGTGCTCGTGGGCGGGATCCTGGAGCATGTCGAGCACGCCGGGGTCCACTCCGGGGACGCGATCTTCTGCCTGCCGCCCCGTCACACCTCTCCCCAGGTGCAAGGCCAATTGGTCGACGCGGCCGAGCGGCTCGCCCGCCACCTCCAGATCCGAGGTCCCTTCAACGTCCAGTTCCTGGTGAAGGACGGCGCCTACCAGATCATCGAGCTGAACCTGCGCGCGAGCCGATCGCTCCCGTTCCTCGCGAAGGCGACCGGGGTGCCGTTGCTCCGAGAGGCGGCCCGGGCGATGCTCGGTCGCCCGATCACGCGGGAGGGGCTCTCACCGCTCCCGCCCGGACGTTGGGGGGTCAAGGTCCCTCAGTTCTCCTTCCTCCAGCTCGCGGGGTCGGACCCGGTGCTCGGGGTCGAGATGCAGTCGACGGGGGAGGTCGCATGCTTCGGACCGACGTTCAGCGACGCGCTGGTCAAGGCGCTGGTCGCCACCGGGGTCAAGCTCGCCCCGCCTCGCGGCACGGCGTTCGTGAGCGTGGGAGGCCCGCAGCTGAAGGAGGCGTTGCTTCCGATCGCGGGGCGCCTGTCCGACCTCGGGCTCTACGTCGCGGCGACCGAGGACACCGCCGCGTTCCTCTCCGAGCACGGCGTGCGGGGCGTCAAAGTGATGCACAAGGTCAGCGAGCCCGACCGCCACCCGAACATCCTCGAGGCGCTCGGGCGCGGTGAGGTGGACCTCCTGCTCAACGTGCCGAGCTCGCTCACCCAGGAGAAGCTCGAGCGGATGATCGAGGACGATTACGTGCTGCGTCGCCGGGCGGTCGAGATGGGGGTGCCCGTCTTCACCAGCTTGGAAGGGTTCGCGGCGTACGTGGAAGGGCTCGCCTGGCTCCGCGAGCATCCGATCACGATCGAGTCGCAGTACGGCGCTCCGGAGCCGGGGACCCCGGAGGGGCACGTGCCTCCCACCCGCGAGGTGCCGATCGTTCCGCACCGCCGCCGTCGCCGGTCGAAGCGCCGCGAAGGAGGCGTCGCGTCGTGAGCGGGACCGTGCGTTCGAGCCGGGACCCGGGGAACGCCGGCCGTGCTCCCCGAAGGGGTCCGACCGCGCTTGCCCGGGAGCGCCGTGCTCGGCTGAGGACCCGGGAGCTCACCGCCCGCACCTGGCCGCAGTTCGAGCGGTTCTTTCAGAAGCACAACGGGGTCTGGGGGAACTGTTGGTGCCTGTCCTTCCATCGTCGTCCCGGGGAGCGCTTTCGAGGCGACCCGCACAACCGCATCGTGAAGCGGGAGGCGGTTCGCGCGGGTCGATCGCACGGCATCGTGGTCCTGGCGGGGGACGTAGCGGTCGGATCCTGCCAGTTCGGGCGTGCCGCGGAGCTCCCTCGGATCGACGGGATGCGCAGCTACTCGGCACGGGCTCCCCCGGTTCGAGATCGTCTGTGGAGGATCACCTGCTTCTTCGTGGATCGGGATCACCGCCGACGCGGGGTGGCCGCCGTCGCCCTCCGCGGAGCGCTCGATGCGATCCGCGCCCATGGAGGCGGGGTGGTGGAAGCGTACCCGCTCGACACGGGGGGAAAGCGTGTCTCCGGTTCCTTCCTGTGGTGGGGGCCGCTGTCGTTCTTCGAGCGCGCGGGGTTCCACCGCGTCACGCCGCTGGGAAAGAACCAGTGGCTCGTCCGTCGAGCGGTCCGTCCTCGAACCGGCGTACGACGGAACCTTACTGCGGGAACTTCGTGACCGAGTACTCGGGCACGAGCGTCGAGGTGTCCACGATCTCGGATAGGGTACGGATCTTCTCCGCGACGAAGTCGAGCACCTGGCGCTTGTCCGTGGCGGACGCGGAGAACTCGAGCACGATGAACATGTCCCAGTCCCCTGTGAGGAAATGGAGCTCTTTGACCTCGGGGAAGGAGACGAGCTGATCGCGGGTCCGGTCGAACTCGCCGCCCTTCATCTTGAGGTACGTGAACGCGCGGATCCCCTTCATGTCGGTCGGCATGATCTCGGCGAGCCGCTCCTCGGTGAACGCCTCCACACCCTCGAGGCGCCGGCCGTTCGGTGCGATGAGCACCGGGAACGTCTGGACCCCCCGCAGGCGCTCGGCGAGCATGCGTTCGAGCCGGCCGACCTTCTCGATGTCCGTGACATTGATCGTGTACCCGCGGCGCGCGGCAAGATCCTCGGCGAGGGCCACGCACCGGGCCTGATCGTCGGATAGGAAGTAGATCGGATTGTCCCCGATCGCTCTCTCGAAGTTCGCTCCGCGGGTCT
>JBEKEW010000052.1:0-10158 GCA_050013635.1 Thermoplasmata archaeon
AGGGGATCCGGTGGGCGAATCACGAGCTCACGGTCATCGCGACCGGCGGGGACGGCGATGGGTTCGGGATCGGCCTCGGCCACTTGGTGCATGCCATGCGCCGCAACGTCAACCTCACCTACGTCACCATGGACAACCAGATCTACGGGCTGACGACCGGTCAGGCGAGCCCCACATCGTTGATGGGGCAGCGGACGAAGTCCACGCCGGACGGGGTCATCGAGAATCCGATCGACCCGATCTCCATGGCGCTGGCGAGCGGCGCGACGTACGTCGCGCGCGGCTTCTCCGGCGACGTCAAGCACCTCGCGGACCTGGTCGCGAACGGGATCCAGCACAAGGGGTTCTCCCTCATCGACACGATGAGCCCCTGCGTGACGTACAACAAGCTCAACACGTTCGATTACTTCCGGCAGCGGGTCTACAAGCTCGAGGCGGCCGGGCACGACACCTCCAGCCTGCCGAAGGCGTTCGAGCGATCGCTCGAGTGGGGGGACAAGATCCCGATCGGTCTGTTCTACGCGACCTCCAAGCCGACGTACGAGGACCTGGAGGAGGTCCTCCAGGCCGGTCCCCTCTGGCGCCAACCCGCGGGCCTGAAGGGGCACGAGAGCGTGCTGGACGAATTCGTATAGCGGGACCGGCGTCCACCCACAATCGCTTTAGGACGCGCGAGGGCTAGGACGCGTGCCGTGAGCGTCCCGCGAGCCGCCGAGGAAGGTCGTCTGGTCGAAGAGCTGCGCCGGGCGGTCGCGCAGGCCCCATCCCGTCCTCGCGAGATCGAGGTCGGTATCGCGCTCTCCATCGCGCTGGGCCGTCAGCGTCCCTCGGTCTCCTGCGGAGGCTGCTCCACGCCGCTCGAGTTCGAGGGGATCCCCGCTCGGACGAACGCGGGATTGCGCACGGCGTTCCGTCTCGTGTTCGAGCCCCCCGCCTCATCTTAATACCGAGGGACCGTCCCGGCTGCGGAGCCGGGGCCGTGACGCTTTCGATCGTGGGGTCCTTGGTCTGGTTCGTCATCACGGTGATGACGTACATCGGGCTGCCGGGATTGTTCCTCCTGATGGCCCTCGAGAGCTTCGGGATCCCTCCGCTCCCGAGCGAGGTGATCCTGCCGTTCGCGGGCTTCCTCGTGGCCGAAGGCGTCTTCGGGCTCGGGGCCACGATCTTCGTTGCGCTCGCCGGCGGCCTCGTGGGTGCCTTCGCGGCGTATGCCGTCGGCCGCTGGGGACGCACGTGGCTCACCACGCGATCGTTCGGCCCGTTCCGGCTCGATCCGAAGCAGATCGCCCGCGTCGACGACTGGTTCGCCCGGCGCGGCGAGCTCACGGTCGCCGCGACCCGGCTCGTCCCGGTGATCCGCAGTTACATCAGCTATCCCGCCGGGTTCGCCCGCATGAAGCCGTGGAAGTTCGGGGTGTACACCATGCTGGGGGCGACCCCGTTCACGCTCGGATTCCTGTACGCGGGGATCGTTCTGCAGGGCGACTGGACGGTGATCGAGGGCTATTTCCAGCTCCTTGACATCGTCTTCCTCGGGCTGGTCGTCGCGGGCGCCGTCTATCTGGTACTCGTGCTGAGCGATCGGATCACGTGGGGTTGGCCGCCGAAGCGCGTTCGTCCAGAGCCCGGGCCCGAGGGTGACGCTTCCCCGCCCGGAGGGACCGCCTAGGACTTCCTACGTGGCCGTCGAACGAAGGCGCCGGGGCGGTCGATCCGGCGCGAACTCCGGGCGCACGATCGTTCCGGTAGGACCTCCCACGTACTCGCCTCCCTCCACGATGCGCTCCCCCCGGCGGTAGTGCTCGCGTGGGAAGATCCCCTCCCATCCTTCGAAGGCGGTCCAGCCGCACGGGGCGTGAAGATCCCGCGCGGCGATCGTGCGGCGGTCCCGGAAATCGACGACGATCAGGTCCGCGCGATGGCCGATCGCGATCCGTCCGCGCGGTTGACCGATCCAGCGCGCCGGGCGATCGCATGCCGCGGCGAGCAGGACGGGAAGCGGTAGCTCGCCGGTGCGGACGCGGGCCAGAAGGAGCGGGAGCATCGTTTCCACGTTCGGCATCCCGCTCGGAGCGAGGGGGAACGGCCGGGCCTTGTCCAGGACCGAATGGGGAGCGTGATCGCTGGCCAGGCACGGGATCTCCCCGCGCACGAACGCTTCCCAGAGCGCGCGGCGCTGGGATTCCGAACGCAGCGGGGGGTTGACCTTGAACGGCGGCCCCGCGCCCGAGCGTTCGGAGAGGAGGAGGTGATGGGGCGTGGCCTCGAAGGAGTGTCCGCGGTCTCGCACGTGATCGGCGATCGTCGCGTCGGTGACGTGGGCCACATGGAGACGTAGCTGTTCCGGCGCGCGACGGGGCCCGCGGGGATGATCGTGCGATCGAACCGGGTCGGATCCTCCGCGTGCACCGAGAGAGGAAGGCCCGTCGCGGCGATGCGGGCCAGGAGGATGTCGAGGTCCGCGCGGAGCGGCACCTCTTCGATCGCGGTCGTGGGGCTGAGGTAGAGCTTGAAAGCTCCCGCGCGTCGCGCCAGCGGTTCGAGCTTCACGTGCATGCCTGCAGCGGCGTACAGCAGGACGTCGACCGCCGACCGCCCGCGCGCCCGCGCCTCCTTCTCTTCGAGCCGTTCGACGCGGTCGACGCACGGGTCGGTGTTGGGCATGTCGGCCACGAGCCCGACGCCTCCCAGCGCGGCCTGGAGGGTCCCGGTGGAGAAATCCTCGAGATCGGGCAGCCGCCCCGGATCCCGGAAGTGGACGTGCAGGTCGGTCGCCGAGGGCAGGAGCAGCGACTCTCCGACGTCGTGGCGAGGGGCGCCGCGGAGGGTCCGGCCGATCGCCCGGATGGTACCGGAGTCGTCGATGCCGATCTCCACGGGTCGAACCTTCCCGCGGATCCATGCCCGTCCCGCGAGGATCGAGGCGAGGTCGGGCGATCGACCTCCCGCGGAACCCGAACGGTGAGATCGGCCGGGAGGCGGGGTCATCGGAGCCTCCGAAGAGCGCGCCCGCTAAAGAACCCGCCGAGCCCGGAAAAGCTCTATCTGTTCGTGGGTCTCGTGCACCGTGTGAGCGCTCCGGAGCGCACGGCATCCCCGAAGACGTACGCGCAGAGTGGCGTCGATCGTTCGGCGGTGGGCCGGGCGCTCCGGGCGCTGCTCCGCGGGACCCAGTACCGGCCGCCCCCCTCTCACGGCCGCCCCGTCGATGCTCCGGGCCATTACGCCGGACTCCTGCGCATCGGGAGGGAGACGATCGCGGTGACGACCGACACCGTCGGAACCAAGGTGATGATCGCGAAGCAGCTCCGGCGCTTCGAAGAGGTGGGGGAGGACATCGTCGGCGTGAACGTCAACGATCTGGCCGCGGTCGGGGCCCGGCCGGCCGGCCTGGTCGACGTGATCTCCTGTGCCGTGCCGGACCCGGCCGTATTCGCGGAGATCGGCCGAGGGATCGGCCGCGGCCTGCGGGTCGCCGAATGCGCGCTTCTCGGAGGAGAGACGGCCGTAGTGCCGGACCTGGTCGCCGGGTTCGACCTGGGCGGCACGGCCTTCGGATTCTTCCCCCGGGGCCGGCGTCCCGTCATCGGCCGCGGGATCCGGCCCGGTGATGTCCTGCTGGGGATCCCTTCGAACGGGTTCCATGCCAACGGGTTCACCCTCGTTCGTCGTCTCCTCGCCGATCACGGGGTCGACCTGACCCGGCCGCGCGGAACGGGGAAGCTCCCGCTCGGGGAGGAACTCCTGCGACCCACGCGCATCTACAGCTCGGCCTCCGAGGCCCTCGCGGACCGACCGGACGTCCGGGGGTTCGCGCACATCTCGGGAGGAGGGGTTCGGAATCTGTCCCGGCTGCATGGAGATGTCGCCTTCGTGCTCGACCACTGGCCCCGGCCGGAGGGATTGTTCTCCTGGGTCCGCGACCTCGGTGGGCTCTCGGACGAGGAGATGTATCAGACGTTCAACGTAGGGATCGGTTTCGTCATCGTCGCCGCCCCGCATCGCCTCGCCGAGCTCCGGCGTCGCCTCGCGCGTGCCGGCGCGCCGGATGCGATCGAGGTCGGCCACGTGGAACGCGGGACCGGGGTGCGGATCCCGAGCCTCGGATTGGAGTATCCGGGGTACACCTGAACCCTCGCCGGCCGTGGGCCGGCGGTGTTCCGGCCGCCGCTCCCGAACCTATATGGGAGTTCGACGGGTGGGGTTCCGATGGCCCCGATCTCGCCCGGGCGGCGCATCGCGATTATCTTCGCCACGCTCGCGGCGTTCCTCTGGGCGACGTACTACGTACTCGTTCTGTGGCTCGCCCCGTCCACCAGCCCGTCGGCGGTGTTGGTGTGGCCGCTCGTCATCGGGGGCGGGATCTTCGCGCTCTACGCGTTCGTCGCCGGGCACGGGGCGGCGTTCTGGAAGCTGTGGGTGGACCCGGCCGCATGGCTCCGCATCCTCTTCGGCGTCGGCATGCAGGCCTCCACCCTCGCCGCGACGTACACCGCCGGTCCGATCGACACCTCGCTCCTCTCGCTGATCGGCGACGTCGTGGTGGCACCGCTCGTTCTGATGATCCTGTACGCCGAGGGCCGAGACCGCCTGCGCTCCCGGGAGTTCATCGCGGGCCTATCCCTGAGCGTGGTCGGCGGAGGGCTCACCATCGCGGGGGGTCACGCGCTTTCCCCGGTCACGGGCTGGGCGGTGCTGGTCATACCGGTGCTGCCGCTCTCCGTGGCGCTGTACTTCGTGATGACGGCCCGCGCCGCGCGCACGGTCCCCCTCGCCGCGCTGAACGCCCAAGCGTTCCTGGGCGCCGGGCTCGTTCTCCTCCTAGCGTCTCCCCTCCTGCCCGGAGGTGCCACCGGCCTGATCGCGCTGACCCCGAGCGCGATCGGGTTGCTCGTCGTCCTCGGCGCGACCACGTTCTTCCTCGCTCCGCTGCTCTACTTCCTCGCGATCGAGCGGGCCGGTCTGATCCTCACCGCCCTGCTGATGGCCTCGATCCCGGTCTTCACGCTCGCCCTCGCGGTCGGCGTCCTCGGCATCGTGCCGAGCCTGCTCGGTGCCCTCGGCGTGCCGGTCGCGCTGATCGGTGCGATGTTCGCCATCCAAGGGAACCATCCACCGTGGACCCCCGAGTACGACGAGGGGGGTGGCGCGAACAGAGGATGACCGGGCCCGGCCGACCCGGTTCGACTAGTCCCAGTCGCGGAGGGAGCGCGTGCTTCCCCGGCGCTTCTTCGGCGCCCCGATCTCTGCGATCGGGGTGTCGAGGGTCGCGGGCGCTCGACCGCTCGGATCGGTTGGGGGTTCCGGCGTCCGGTCGAACCGTTGCTGGTGCGTGCCCTCGAGGAGCGCCTGCGCATCCCAGTCGAACACCTCGGTCACGCGGGCGAGCGTCTGGGCGACGCGCTCGGCGTAGTACCCCCAGTCGGGCTCCTTGGTGAACGGTCGACCGTCGATCCAGGGCTCGATCTCCTGGGGGCTTTCGTGCGAGTTCGTGACGATCCACGCGACCTTCATCCCGGGGATGACGTCGTATCCCTCGCTCTTGAGCTGCTTGAACACCCGCAGGAACGGCAGCGCGGCCCGCGTCGACTCGTTGTACTCGTCCTCGGCGCGGACGCTGCGGGCGATGACGAGCTGGGCCGGCGGGACCTGCTTCTGACGTACGGCGAGAACGAGCTCGCGCGAACGGCGCAGGAGTCCCTCCAGGTCGCCCTTGAGCACGAGCTCGAAGACCTCGAGGAGGGCCTGCGACTGGTATTCGAAGGAATCGCTCCGCCGGGTCTCGTATCCCCGGACCACCAGCTCGTCGCGCGGCCACACCTGGCGGCCGACGTATCTCTTCTTGGCCCCGTGGGAGAAGAACGCTTCGTACACCGACTGGAACTCGAACGCCACGTTCTGCTTCGTGAACCGCGCCGCGATCGTCTCCCCGAACGCCCGCGCCCCCTCCAGCGATGGGTCGGGGGCCCGGATGAACACGCTATCGGTATCGGAGTACACGACCTCGTGGCCGTCGGCCTCGACCGCGCGGATGATCGATGTGATCTGTTCGCGAGCGAAGGCGGTGATCGCGGCACCGATCGACTTGTTCGTGAATCGGTAGAAGCTGGATGCGAGCACGCCGTAGAAGGAGTTCATCAGCACCTTCACCGCGTTCTGGAGTCCGTCGTAGTACTGGCGCAGCTCCGGGGTCGCCGCGTTCCGAGAGAGGGCCCGGAACCGGTCCCGGTCCGCGAGGAGTTCCCGGAGGATCTCGGGGATCAATCCGTGACGGAGGTCGGCCGATAGGAAGCGCGCGCCGGTGGGGCTGACGTTCGTCCCCTGCTCCGAGAGCGTGGTGAAGCAGATGTTCTGGGCGATGATGATCGAAGGGTACATCGACTTGAAATCGAGGACGACGACCCACCGATAGATGCCGGGGCGGATCGCGTGGACGTATCCTCCCTCGATCGCGGCCTCCCGGCGGAGGCGATGGGTGGGTGGGACCCCGACATGCTCGGCGTCCGCCCGCGGGATCAGGAGCGCATCGATGAACAGGGAGGTGCGGCCGTTCACCCCCTCCTCGAGGGGGAGGTGCGCCACCGTCGCCAAGTCCGCTCCCCGGTCGACGGACCGCAGGCGCTGCAGGATCCGCAGAGCGAGGTCCGCGTCGTGCTCGCAGTACTCCATCACGCGCTTCGGGTCCTTTTCCCACTCGGCGCTGATGTTGCGGCGGTCGACATCGAGCTTGGAATCGGACAGGAGCATCCGGGCGACGAACTGCAGGGTCTCTTGCTTCGGCCGGAGTTCGCGGTGGGCCCACCACCACGCGTCCGCGACCACCCGGCCGGTGACGCGCCACAGGCGTTCTCCCATGTCCCGGGGCGTCGTCCGATCTCGCCCGAGTCGCAGCTCCAGTCGATGGACCTGCGCACGTTCCTGCAGCAGCGGGATATCGTATCCGGCGATGTTGTAGCCCGTGATGACGTCCGGGTCATCTTCCACGACGATCTGGACGAACCGTTCGAGGAGGGTTCGCTCGTCCTTGTCCCCCAAGCGGAACGTACGGCGCTCCCGTCCACCGCCCTCGGCGACCCCGCAGATCGTGAAGATCGTCCGTTCCCGGATCGCGTTCTCAATGTCAAAGGAGAGGATCCGCAGCGGGGGTCGGAACGGATCCGCCGGCCGAATGTCCCGGCCTCCGTCGGTCACGACCCGAACCACGTTCGGGGTGGTGTAGAGCGCCCGGACCGCGTCCGGTTCGTCCTCGACGTCGAGGGTGAGCGTGAGTCCTACGTGCTTGTCGTACAGAAAGCGATGCACGAACGGGATGTCGCAGGCGAGGACGTTGGGCTCCTCGCCGGGGAGGCGCAATCGGTCCCGGTACTCGGGGACCTTCCACGGGGAGCGGATCGTGATGCGAGCCGCCGCCCGCTCCCGCCCCCCGAGCCAGACGGGCGCCGGCTGGATGTCAACGACCTCGGGGTCTCCCTTCAACCGGTCGAGCACGTCGCGCGCGGGCTCGAGCAGGACGAAGTACGGACGGAACCCGTAGTAGCGAGCCACCAGCGCGGAACCGTCCCGCGTCTTCCCGAACAACTCCACGACGACCCCGTCGTCCGTGGCCCGATAGGAGCCTTCGATGAGGAACAGTTCGACCGTGCGCATTGGCGTGGGGAGGCCACCCGGGGGGAAAACCGTTCGGAGCGGCGCCGCTCAGGGGCGCGCCCGCGCCAGCCAGCCGGCCAGCGTCGCCAGATCCCGCTCCCAACGATCGGCGGTGGCGCGCGAGCGGACCCCTGAGGGGTGGAGGAGGGGGAAGACGTTCCACGGCCCGGCCCGACGGGGAGTCCCGGCCGCGGCCATGATCGGGAGCGCTCCGGGGTCGAGGATCTCGAGCGCCCAGTGCCCCAGCGTGACGATGGCGCGGGGTTGGAGAAGGCGCAGCTGGCGGTCGAGGTACGGTCGGCACGTATCGGCCGCTGCGGGGTCGAACCGATTCGCCGGCGGACGGCATTTCAGGACGTTGAGGATCCCCACGTCGGCGTCCACGAGGCCGAGCCGGCCGATCGCGCGATCGAGCGTCTTCCCGGCGCGCCCCACGAACGGCCGACCGATCAGATCCTCCGCGGCCCCAGGAGCTTCGCCGACGAAGACGACCCACGGGTGCTCTCCTCCGCGATAGACGACGGCGTGGGTCCGTCCTTGGTGCAGCGGGCATCGCACGCAGCGGCGGATCTCGCGCGAAAGCGCCTTCCACTCGGGCCCGGCCGTGCCCGGCCCGCTCGCGACCTCCACGCCCATCGAACCCCTGATTCCCCCGTACGTTTGACAATTCTCGAGGTGCCGGTCACGGGCGCCGAGGCATACTTAAATAGCAGTGCCTGGTGGCACGGACCCTCTCAAGCCTATATGCCGCCGTCGGGGTTGAATACCGCTGGAAAACTCGCGCGCCTCCGCCAGCGGCGACGCTGGTCGGACCGGTATTACAAGCGGCGGACGCTGCACCTCAAGGAACGTTCGGACCCGCTCGAGGGCGCTCCCCAGGGTCGGGGGATCGTCATCGAGAAGGTGGGGGTCGAAGCGAAACAGCCGAACTCCGCCATCCGCAAGTGCATCAAGGTCCAACTCGTCAAGAACGGCCGTCAGATCACGGCGTTCGCGGTCGGCGACGGTGCCATCAGCTTCATCGATGAACATGACGAGGTGCTGGTCGAGGGGATCGGAGGCCGCATGGGGCGGTCCTACGGGGACATCCCCGGCGTCCGGTACAAGGTCATTCAGGTGAACGGGGTGTCGCTCGACGAGCTCGTCCGCGGGCGCAAGGAGAAGCCGCAGCGATGAAGGGCGCACGAGAACCCCCGAACGCTCCCGCCCCCCTGTCGGTGCCGGTCGACGAGGAGGGCCCGGGCCCGATCATCATCCGCCCGGTCCCCCCTCCGCCCCCTCCGTTCCCGATCCCTCCGCTGTTCGGGAAGTACTCCATCGAGGGGATCGTGGTCCACGACACGGGCCTGACGCCGTACCTGTACCTCCACCCCATCTACGCCCCGCACACCGAGGGCAAGCTGTGCGGCAAGCCGTTCATGAAGAGCCACATGCACCTCGTCGAGCGGCTCGCGAACCGGCTCATGAAAGGGGGAAAGTTCACCGGCAAGAAGTCGAAGGCGCTGCGGACCGTGCGCCTCGCGTTCGATCAGGTCGCCGAGCGCGAGAAGAAGAACCCGCTCCAGCAGCTCGTCGATGCGATCGAGAACGCGGCCCCGAAGGAAGAGGTCACGCGACTGCAGTTCGGAGGGATCTCGGTCCCCCGGGCGGTCGACGCCTCCCCCGCGCGCCGGCTCAACGTGGCGATCCGCAACATTTCCCAGGGCGCCATCCAAGCGTCGCGCAAGAGCACCAAGTCGATCGAGACCTGCCTCGCGAACGAGATCATCCTGGCCGCGAAGGGGGACCAGGCGAGTTTCGCCGTGGCCCGCAAGGAAGAGGTCGAGCGAGTGGCGCAGTCGGCCCGCTAGGCGGGCGCAAAGGGAAGAGCGATGACGCACGTTCGAACCGAGTTGGCGGCCGCCATCCCCGGCATGATGCGGAACATCGATCAGATCCGCAACATCGGGATCGTCGCGCACATCCACCACGGCAAGACGACCCTGAGCGACAATCTGCTCGCCTCCGCGGGGATGATCTCCAACGAGCTGGCGGGCAAGCAGCTCTACCTCAATTTCGACGAGCAGGAGCAGGCACGCCTGCTCACGATCAACAACGCGGACGTCACGATCGTCCACGAATACGAGGGTCAGAACTATCTGATCAATCTCATCGACACCCCCGGGCACGTCGACTTCGGCGGGGACGTTACGCGCGCGATGCGCGCGGTGGACGGCGCGATCGTGGTCGTCTGTGCCGTCGAGGGCGTGATGGCGCAGACGGAGACCGTGCTGCGTCAGGCGTTGCGGGAGAAGGTCAAGCCGACCCTGTTCATCAACAAGGTCGACCGTGCCATCAAGGAACTGAAGCTGACCCCGGAGTCCCTGCAGAGCCGGTTCGGGACGATCATCAGCGAGGTCAACGAGCTCATCCGGCGGATGGCTCCCGAGGAGTTCGTCGACGACTGGAGCGTCGACCCCCGGGACGGCTCCGTCGCGTTCGGATCGGGGTACGAGAACTGGGCGATCA